>JBLIKD010000001.1:0-52192 GCA_047636275.1 Flavobacterium sp.
AGACCGCGCGGGTAGTATAGTAGGTTCCCATTAAGTTCACCTGAATGATACGCTCCCATGCTTGAGGTTCCAGTTCTAGAAATTTACCAAAAGCGGCAATTCCAGCATTATTGATTAAGATGTCAATTGTTTGAAATGTGTCTAGGGCTTTATCAACAGCCGTAGTGATGGAATCAATATCGGAGACATCAGCTGTAAGTGTCAATGATTTTACTCCTAAGTTATTTACTTCCGTTGCTACCTCGTCTAACTCAGATTGCGTACGGGACACTAAAATCACATTCACGCCTTCTTTTGCCAATGCAATCGCGATTGCTTTCCCAATTCCTTTTCCGGCACCTGTAATTAGCGCATTTTTATTTTTTAAGTTGGTCATTGTGTTTAATTTTTATTTTGTTATCACCAAAGTTAAGCCATTCTTTTTTTTAATGTCAGAACAGAAAGTAAAAAAAGTTAATTTCTACGGTTCTAAATATTTAAATCAGATAAATAATTAGGTAACATTTTACTTTATAAAAGAGATCAATTATATAGTATAAATAGCAAATATGGAAAAATAAGTGTTTTTTTAATATCAGTGTTATGATTCTTTTAGTTTGATGCAAACAACAAGAACACGTAGAAATTTTTGATAGAGAGCATTGTGATCCAGTCATCACGCGACAAGAGCCGACAGGTATTTCTTATCATTTAGAAAACACGAAATACTGTTTATCAGTCCATATAGGCAAGGGTAAAATATTTAAGATAGCGCATGCTATTAACAGAACGGATTCTACTAATAGTAAAAGGGACTCCTTTGGTTGTTTTTGGTAGTTATGATTTTACCGCCTCTAAATCATGATTGCAAGTGGTTGCTAATCCATAGGCGCTAGACATTTTATAAAAGGAAAGTGAGGAACAAACCAAACCGTTCTTAGGTACTCTTCGAAAAGAACGGAAGAATAAGTAAATGCTTCAGCTTTTTAAGTAAAAGAAACAGTCTTTCTATTGTTTAATTAAGGTCTATTCTTAGCTTGTAAATGTTGCTTTCTAAGGCATCGGTATTCTTATCTTCACAAAGCAGAAATTGGATCTGGATCTTGTTTTTAGAAAATAAAGTTAGCCCTTCAAATTTATTTGTGAGGCTAACTTTATTTGTAAAATCTATTTTCATCGTTTCAATGTCAATGCGACCAATAAGACTTCCCAAGATTTCGCCATCATCATAAGCATAAGCAGTGTTTTCTGCTGTAGCCAAGAAATAAATTTTTCCTTCTACTAGGACCGCATCAGTAAAACTGGAACGAACTCCTTTCATTTTCGGGAGCTTATAATCGTTTGAAAAAAGGCTGAATTCTTGGTTTAGTTTTTTGGAGTGAAGTGTGAAAAGAACATTCTTGTTGGCGTCACAAGTACCACGATTGAATAAATACCAGTTTTCGCCATCATAAGTAACCCCTTCTAAATTAAAATCTTCTGATTTTATGTATCCAAAACTTTGCATGACTGCATATAAATCAACCAGATTAGTAGTCATGGTTTTTTTATTTGTTTTCAAATCAAATTCTATCATCGCATTTCTTTTTGTGGTGGAGCCCGAGCCAAAGATATAGAGCGTGTCTTGAAAATGAGTTAGGGATTCAAAGTCGGGTTTGTCTTCTTTTAGAATATTTTAACTCGGGTTCTGTAGGAGAGGGTATTTGTTAAGGTTAGTATCAGTGATGTTGTATTCGTATAAAATACCACTATTGTCGCTAATTAAATAGAGAAAATGATCTTGGAAGAAAAGTCCTGATGCAGAACCAATGCCTATAATTGTTGTAAATAATTCTAGTGTGAATTTTTTCATAAATTGATATTGAAAACGGAAAGCCCTAGCCCAGATAGAAGCGAAAATCCTATTGTGCTAGTACCGAAGTTTCGGGGCTAGCACAATAGATTGCAGTGGATAGCTGGAAAAAGCTCCAAGAAATCATCAAGAGTAGTCCTAGTTATTTGGTATATTTGATTGTGTAAAGATAAAACACTTCCTATGAAATCAATTAACCCTGAAGATTTTAAAGTTGTTAATAAGATAGAGTTGTCAAAGCTTTCCACTAATTTAGGTATTGATGCGAGTGATGGTAAGAAAGAAGACAAATTAGAGAGTGTCATCGATAAGTTAAGTGATTTACAGGATACGATGTATGCTCACAATCGATATGGAGTTCTGATTTGTTTGCAGGGTATGGATACTTCGGGCAAGGACAGTTTGATTCGGAAAGTTTTTAAAGACTTTAATTCGCGAGGAGTTGTAGTGCACAGTTTTAAAACACCTAATTCGAAAGAGCTAGAACATGATTATTTATGGCGCCATTATTTAGCATTGCCTGAAAAAGGAAAATTTGCCGTTTTTAATAGAACGCATTATGAGAATGTATTAGTGACGCGCGTGCATCCTGAATATATTTTAAATGAAAATTTACCTGGGTTAGAAGACGTTTTATTGATTACAGATGCTTTTTGGGAAAAGAGGATGGAGCAAATCAGAAATTTTGAGAAACACATTACCGAAAACGGAACTATTGTTCTCAAATTTTTTCTACACATGAGTAAAGAAGAGCAGAGAAAACGTTTATTGAGACGTTTAGAAGAAAAAAAACACAATTGGAAGTTCTCAGTGGGGGATTTGAAAGAAAGAGAACGATGGGATGATTACATGCAGTATTATGAAGAAGCAATTAACAATACTTCTACAGATTACGCCCCTTGGTATGTAATTCCCGCCGACGATAAAGAAATGTGTCGTTATATTGTGGGTAAAATCATCTGGAAAGAAATACAGAAATATACGGATATTCAAATACCTGAAATGGATGTTAAAATTCAGGAAAATAGAGCCTTGTACAAAGCTATTTTAGAAAAAGAATAAAAAAATGCGCTGAATTTCAGCGTGTTTTTTTACTAATTAGAAAGAGTATTATAGTTTAAAATCATAAGCTACGCGAAATACTATCTGATTTGTATCATATTTTTTGTGTATGCTTCATAGCGGACACTTACATCAATATCTTTAATCGCATGGCCGAGACCTCGAGCGCGTAACTACGTATTTTTTTGTTGATATAAGTCTTCGTTACTGCTAACCCACCGCCCAATTTCACCCAATACATAAAATTGATCTTCACATACTAAGGTCCTGAAAACAGTTTTTACTAGGATGAAAACTAGATCTTTGACACCGTTGCTGATAAACTAGTTAGTGAATCCAGTAGTTAACGTTAAAGATATTCTGTTAGATAGTTCATATTGAAGTCTAACAGCAACACCTAAAGAATAATTATAAAAATCAATATTTGTAGGCATGCCTCTATTAAGACTTATTCCTAGACGGAAGCCTTGATCGTAATTTTTCACGTCTCTTGTTTCTTGAGCTTTAAAACTACTTGCAAATACCATTCTGATTGCGAAAGTGAATGCTATTTTAGTTTTTCCTGTAGTTTTCGTAATATGAATTATAGTGTTAAATAGATTTCGGCCTTTTTGGCTTGTTTAAGTACAATCAAGATGACTGTTGCAAGTCTATAGCGATGAAAAGCTTGAAAAATTAGAGTACCATCTGATTTTCTTATATAATTATCGAACAATCAAAAGCTTCTATTTATATTTGCAATCAAAAAATAGTAAAGTGAATTTTTCTAAATATACTCAAGAGTTTTCTTATAATTTAAGATTAGCTTATCCAATCATTTTAGGAATGTTAGGGCATACAATTGTTGGAATCGTAGATAATGTTATGGTAGGTCAGCTAGGGCCAACAGAATTGGCAGCTGTTTCATTAGGTAATAGTTTTATTTTTATAGCCTTATCCTTAGGTATTGGTTTCTCTACGGCCATAACGCCATTGGCAGCAGAGACTGACGGGAACAATAATATTGAAGAGGGAAGAAGTGTATTTCATCATGGATTATTTTTATGCACGATTTTAGGTTTCACTTTATTTCTAATTATATTCTTTTTTAAGCCTTTAATCTCTCTAATGGGGCAACCAGACATCGTTGTTGAAATGGCAAAGCCTTATCTTGACATTGTTGCTTTCTCTCTCGTTCCGCTTATTATTTTTCAGGCATACAAGCAGTTTGCTGATGGTAAATCAGATACTAAAAGCTCTATGTGGGCAACCATCATTGGGAACGTCATTAATGTCATTGTCAATTATTTTTTGATTTATGGGATTTGGATTTTTCCTGAAATGGGAATTGTAGGAGCTGCAATCGGTACGATTGTCTCTCGTATTGTAATGTTAGTTTTTATGCATTACATCCTGATTAGAAAGCCAAAATTTTATCCCTATTTTGAAAATTTTAGTTTAAAAGAAATCAAGAAAAAAATGCTAAATAAGATTATCAACATAGGTTTCCCCTCGGCTATGCAAATGTTTTTTGAGGTAGGTCTGTTTACAGGTGCAATTTGGCTTTCGGGACTTTTGGGAACAACGAGCTTAGCTGCTAATCAGATTGCGTTGAGTTTAGCCTCTTTAACTTTTATGTTTGCTATGGGCTTGAGTGTGGCTGTAACGATAAGAGTGGGAAATCAGAAAGGACTGATGGATTATGTGAAACTGCAGCTCGTGGCGCGATCTATATTTTTATTAGCAATACTTCTTGAGACAGTGTTCGCTGTTATATTTATCGTTTTTCACCAATATTTACCTCAAGTATTTGTGAATGTTAATGATATGAGGCACGTAGTAGAGACGAAGGAAGTGATTGAAATAGCCTCCCAACTGCTATTTGTAGCTGCATTTTTTCAAATCTCAGATGGAATTCAAGTTGTTGTTTTAGGTGCTTTAAGAGGTTTACAGGATGTGAAAATACCGATGTATATAACATTTGTGGCTTATTGGGTCGTCGGTTTTCCAATTTCAATTTATTTGGGATTGTATACTGATTTAAAAGCGGCTGGTATCTGGATAGGATTACTGGTAGGATTATCTTTTGCCGCTTTATTTTTGTATCTTCGCTTCTCTCGGCTAACAAAAAATTTGTTGTTGGAGAAATTTGCAAAATAATGTTATCGTAACATTGTTACTTCTAATTCGTTTATTAGCTTTTCAAGGCTAGTAAGCATTCAAAATTAAAACACATGATCATACTTATTATTCTAGGCATAATCTTAGTGGTTACGAGCTTTACTTTAAAAACAGATCAAAATCCACTATCTAAATTTTCAAATCTCTTTAAAATCATCGGAGTTTTGTTAATAGCTGGGGGTATATTCTCTTCAGCATTTAAGCAAATTGATGCTGGTACAGTAGGTGTTACTACCTTATATGGAAATGTACAGGAGGGTATACTGACAAGTGGTCTAAATGTAATCAATCCACTTTTGGATGTGACCGACTTTGATATCCGAACTCAAAACTACACGATGTCTTCCTCGCAAAATGAAGGAGATCAGTTTGGTGATGATGCGATTCGAGTATTGTCAAATGATGGACTTGAAGTAGTTATTGATTTAACAGTTTTATACCGCGTATCCGCTGTAGACGCTCCAAGAATTTTCAAAGAAATAGGAGTAAGTTACAAGGATAAAATTGTAAGACCAGTAACTAGCACACGTATCCGTGATAACGCCGTTTATTATGATGCGGTAGCTTTGTATTCAACTAAAAGAGTTGAATTTCAAGATCGTATTTTTAAAACTATTCAAGCTGATTTTAAAGCAAGGGGACTTATTCTTGAGCAGTTGTTGATAAGAAATATCAACCTACCCGCTTCAGTAAAAGCATCAATTGAAAGTAAAATTAATGCGGAACAAGACGCACAAAAAATGACTTTTGTACTTCAAAAAGAGAAGCAGGAAGCAGAACGTAAAAGAGTAGAAGCTCAAGGTATTGCTGATTACCAAAGAATTATTTCTATTGGTCTAACGCAGAAACAATTGCAGTATGAGTCTATTAAAGCACAAAAAGAACTAGCAGCATCACCAAACACAAAAATTATTTTTATGGATGGTAAGAATAACGCTTCAGTAATTCTTTCTGATAAATAGATTATATTTGTTGCAACGATTATTGAATTAATCGTTGCAATGAATTTAGCAATTAATGATTTAACATTTATAGATGGAATTACCAAAATTTTTATTAGGCGATAACACTGATTTTCAGGAAGATATTTTTATTATTCACTTGGA
Source organism: Flavobacterium sp. (assembly GCA_047636275.1). Taxonomy (GTDB): domain Bacteria; phylum Bacteroidota; class Bacteroidia; order Flavobacteriales; family Flavobacteriaceae; genus Flavobacterium. The sequence goes on from JBLIKD010000001.1 coordinate 6,160, forward strand.
TTATCCAAGATTCATAATTAACCTTAAAGACGATGAGGTAGAGTTTATTGAAGAAGCTGAGGATCTTGATGAAGGAGAGTTAAATATCGAAATGGAAGGGCTAATTATTTTGGCTAACGAATTTTATGACAGAGAAATGGAACGTTACGAGAAAGAGTAATTTCTAGTACACATTCTTTATTAACGTAAATCTAGATGAAATAGCAATCAGGTTTATTTTTTAAAGTAGTTTTCCAATAATAACTGAGCGGCTGCAAATGGTGATATTTCACCGTTTTGCACCGCTTTTTTTGTTGATTCCAACAGGTTTTGGATGTCAGTATTGTTATAAAAATTACCCTTCAATTGTTCGTTGATAGCCTCCAGCATCCAATATTCGTTCTGTTCCAAGCGTTTTGTGTTAAAATAATCATTGCTTTTCGTGAGTTCGATAAATTTCGTGATGGTTTCCCATACTTCTGGAATTCCGTTTTGGGTAATTGCACTGCAGGTTGCAGTTGTAGGAATCCAGCCTGACTTTTTTGCTGGAAACAGATGTAGTGCCCTGTTGAACTCTGATTTTGCGAGTTGTGCTTTTCGAATGTTATCGCCATCTGCTTTATTGATGACAATTGTATCTGCCATTTCCATAATACCCCTTTTAATACCTTGCAATTCATCACCAGCTCCTGCAATTTTTAATAACAAAAAGAAATCTACCATACTGTGTACCGCTGTTTCGCTTTGTCCAACACCTACCGTCTCTATGATGATTGTGTCAAAGCCGCAAGCTTCGCAAAGAGTAATTGTTTCACGGGTTTTTCTGGCTACACCACCAAGTGTATCTCCAGAAGCAGAGGGACGAATGTAAGCGTTTTTGTCTTTGACCAACTCGTCCATGCGGGTTTTATCTCCCAAAATACTTCCGTGCGAAATTGTACTGCTTGGATCAACGGCCAGAACGGCTACTTTTTTTCCTAGTCCAGTTAAATGTTTTCCAAACGCCTCAATGAACGTACTTTTTCCAACGCCTGGAACACCGGTTATTCCTATTCGAATGGATTTATTTGCATGAGGTAAACAGGCTTTAATGACAGCATTAGCTCTGACTAAATGAGTTGTATTTGTGCTTTCTACCAAAGTGATAGCGCGGCTTAAAGCAGTTATATTACCCAATAAAATAGCATGAACAAGTTCCTCTGAGGAAGGTTGTATTTTCCTGTATTTTTGAATGTTTCTTACAGCAGACGGGCTAAAAATTTCTGGCTGCGAAATTCCAGCTTTCTCATTGCGGGCCGTTTGTTTTATTTTGTCGTTTTCCAAAGGATATAATCATTTTAGTAAAATTAGCACTAAAACATCAATTATCAGAATTTAATCTTCTTTTTAAAGAGAATAATTTGTTAAACGCGGGTCCAATCGAATTGTTTAAAAAAAGTATATTAGAATATAAAATAGTAAGAGTTTTACCAAGTGATAGTGGTAATTTAGCAATTATATTTATTATGCTATGATAAACCTTATTCTTATCTTTTTTTACTTAATTCTTGGGATTACATTACAAAGAGTCAAGAGGTTTCCTACTAGTAGTTATAAGCTACTAAATAAGGTTGTTATTTATGTTTGCCTTCCCGCTTTGGCTCTATACTTCATTCCGAAAATTCATTGGAATAATCAGTTGTTATTTCCCATCGGGGTGGCTTGGATTGGGTTTGTAGTCGCCTTTTTACTGTTTCGTTTTTTAGGAAAGAAATACGGTTGGTCTAAAAAATTGACTGGTTGCTTAATCTTAACTGCAGGGCTAGGGAATACGTCATTCCTTGGGTTTCCTATCATTGAAGCGCTATACGGTCAGGAAGGTATGAAAACAGCCATATTAGTAGATCAACCTGGAACTTTTGTAGTTCTTTCTACTTTAGGAATAATCGTGGCTACTATGTACTCTAAAGGGGAGCCAAACAGCATTCAGATTTTTAAAAAAATTATTTTTTTTCCGCCGTTTATTACATTTATTGTGGCTTGTTTGATGAACGTATTTAATTTTGATTTCCAAGAATGGATTCAGTTTATTCTGCAGAAAGTAGGTAGTGGAGTTACCCCTTTAGCATTAGTTTCAGTTGGTCTTCAGTTGCGTTTTGAAAGCAGAAGCCAACATTGGCAGTTTTTGGGGCTTGGGCTGTTGTATAAGCTAATTTTGACGCCAGCTATAATTTATTTATTGTATGTTGTGATTTTGAATCAAAATTCTAAAATGATTGAGGTGGCCATTATGGAATCAGCAATGGCGCCCATGATAACGGCCAGCATATTAGCTACGACACATGGTTTAAAGCCTCGATTAAGTAGCATGATGATTGGTTTTGGAATTCCTATTTCTTTTATCACATTAGCTTTCTGGTATTTTATGTTTCGTTTTCTTTAATTTTTTATCCCGATATGAATACTATTTCTACTATTGATTCAAAATCAGACAATGCAGTATTAGCTCAAAAAACTCTTTATTCGGTTTTGTTTTCGATTGCTTTTGCCCATTTGATAAATGATTTAATGCAATCAGTTATTCCAGCTGCCTACCCGATTCTTAAAGAAAACTTTAGTTTGAATTTTACTCAAATAGGGTTAATCACTTTCGTATACCAGCTAACAGCCTCTTTATTGCAACCGTTTATAGGTTTTTATACAGATAAAAAACCGAAGCCCTATTCATTGGCAATCGGTATGGTATTTACCATTTCTGGATTGGCTTTATTATCAATAGCAACTCAGTTTTGGATGATATTAGTAGCAGTTTCTCTCGTGGGTATTGGTTCGTCGATATTTCATCCAGAAGCCTCACGTGTCGCTTTTTTAGGTTCTGGCGGTAAAAGAGGTTTGGCACAATCCATCTTTCAATTGGGAGGGAACACTGGGAGTGCTATAGGACCGTTGCTAGTAGCTATCATTGTGGCCCCTTATGGTCAATCGAATATCATCTGGTTTGTGCTCGTGGGTATTGTAGGAATATTCGTTTTGACTAAGATTGCGGTTTGGTACCAAAATCATCTGAATTTACGTGCCGCTAAAAAAATAACGAGCGAGGAAGAAACGGTTCCATTTTCGAAAAGAAAAATAAAAATTGCACTAGGAGTATTATTACTTCTAATATTTTCGAAATTTTTCTATATGTCCAGTATGTCGAGCTACTTTACTTTTTACTTGATGCATAAATTTGGACTTAGCATTCAGGAATCTCAATTCCATTTGTTTCTGTTTTTAGCTGCTGTAGCGGCGGGAACGTTAATAGGTGGTCCTTTAGGTGATCGTTTTGGAAGGAAATATATCATTTGGATTTCAATTTTGGGGGCAGCTCCCTTTACGCTTGTCTTACCGTATGCTAATTTGTTTTGGACTGGAATATTATCAGTGGTCATTGGAATTATTATTGCATCTGCATTTTCTGCAATTTTAGTATTTGCGCAAGAATTGATGCCGGGTAAAGTAGGTATGATTTCTGGTTTATTTTTTGGTTTTGCTTTTGGAATGGGAGGCTTGGGATCCGCTCTTTTAGGCTATCTAGCTGATCAGACTAGTATAGAATATGTTTACAAAATCAGCTCTTATCTACCTCTTATTGGTATATTTACTTACTTTTTACCAAACATTAAAAAGAAAGTTACTTCCAGTTAAATTTGGTTTTATTTATGAGTATCCGTGGTTTATTTGGTGATTTTTTGATTAATTTTAGATGAATTTAAAAACAAAAAATCATGGCAACATTGCGATTAGGAGATATAGCTCCAGATTTTAATGCAGAGACATCAATGGGTACAATAAAATTTCATGAATGGTTAGGCGATTCTTGGGGCGTTTTATTTTCGCATCCTGCTGATTTTACTCCCGTTTGTACGACGGAGTTAGGTACGGTTGCTAATTATTACCCTGAATTTGTAAAACGCAACACAAAGGTGATTGCATTAAGCGTTGATGGACTAGAATCTCACATAAAGTGGATAAAAGATATTGAAGAAGTTCAAAATGTTACTTTACAATACCCTATCATAGCAGATGAAAATAAGGAGGTGGCTAATTTGTATGATATGATTCATCCAAATGCTGATGACACTTTAACGGTTCGTTCCGTTTATATAATTGGAACTGATAAAAAGATAAAATTGATACTTACTTATCCAGCATCTACAGGAAGGAACTTTGATGAAATCCTGCGTGTTATTGACAGTTTGCAATTAACGGCAGAGTATAAAGTGGCGACTCCGGCAAACTGGAAAGATGGTGACGATGTTGTTATTTCTCCTGCTATAAAGGACGAAGATATTCCAGCGAAATTCCCAAAAGGTTTTCAAAGAATAAAAGATTATTTAAGGATGACACCACAGCCTAACAAATAGGAATAAATAAGAGTTAATAAAAAGGGAATTCAGCTGCAGTTGGGTTTCCTTTTTTTTATGGTTTTTTTAGCAGTAGAAGGATTTGTTTTTATAACTATTTTTGTTCTGTTGTTCGTTACGATGCTCTCGCTTTTGCTTCGCAATGGCTCAAGATTTTGATTCCCATCAGGGCTATGAATGACTTTTTTGTTTCTATAATACTGTTACAATTTTGTAAAGAATTAGTTCTATATATGGTAATAGGAATAATCCAAACAATAATATTTGTTAGCTGTAATATATAAAATCAGAAGCGACGACGAAAAAAGAAGAAGAGAATCCGAAGCAAGAAAACGGCAAAAAACACTTTAGACGTCACGAAGAAGGGAAAAGACGTCAACACCACGAAAACGGTAGAATTAAAGGCGGAACTAGTTCAGGAGATAGAACCAAAAGATAAAACCAAAAGATAAAAGTTACTACTGTTAATAGCTATTGTGAGTCAGCTTGAATCTAGTGGAATTATTCTCTTGCATTAAGTTTTCGTTAAAGTGACAACTGAAAGGGTACTAATTTTCAGCCATCTCAAAGTGGTAAAACGTTGGTGGTAATTGTAAAAAATCACAGAGAACAAATAAATAAAAGAAAAGAATTAAAATTCGTATGACGATTATTTTTGCTTTTTGAGACTGTTTGCATACGGACAAAGCATGCTAAATTTAAAAGAGCTTGGAATCAACGAAACAGTCCCGATCGAACAAGCAGTAATTGATAGAAATTTTATCCAAAGACTTGGTTTTAGTAGTGGTGGATTTCCACAAGACATAAAAATAATTAATATAGAAAGAGCAATGAGCTTTATACTTTTAGAGTTAAACCGACCTTCAAATCTGCAAAAGAGAATACTTTTTACTACATTTTAAAACTAGGGACATATGCTATTAGTAATTATATTTAGACACACAGTAAGTGGCATGGAGCCAAAATGTTTACAGAACCAGTTTTAAAAAATATTGATATTACTGACGAGATTTAAAATAAAATAAACTCGGGAAAACTTAAAGAAATTGATTTAGTTCCATCTACTTTTACTGTAACTGAAAGCACTTTGAACTATTTAGGTACTTGGCATTTTGAAATAGGACTTGTAAAATTCACAAATGACAAACAATTATTTGACATAAAAATTATTGACAAGTGCAAAAAAAACTGATTTAATAAAAGCTAAAATAGTTTTGCCACCTTAATAAGAGTAACAATGAAGCGTCAATATGGGTTTTACAAAAAGGTGACTTTCTTGCTAGGCTAAGCTTTCGTACTTTCTAAATCTCAGCTTCATAAAGTCCAAAACCTTTAGTGGCTCTGCGAAAGGCGATACGGAAACTAAACAACTAATGCACAATAGGAATCAATTATATCATAGTAAAAAGAATAATTTATGTCAAGAGTTGGAATGGTAATAGGTTTAGTAATCACTTTTATAGTGTGGATTTTATATAGACTCTTAATTAAAAAAGATTTAAATAAAAACTTAAATAGTATGTATCTTGGACTATTTTTTATAGGAATATGGGTATTGTTTTATTTTTTTATTGTTCATTTTTTTTAAAATTAGCTCTACTACGTTTTCTGATTTTGTAATACAAACAGAGCAAAAATACTGATCGTTCAGACATGCTTAGACGTTGAATCAAAATTACATTCTGTGTACACAAGTAGCATAGACAATCAAAATCTAGAAAGTAAAAAGTTCAAAAACGGCTGCTTAACTCTTGTTGCTTCTGTTTATCCTTTGCTATTAGCCTGCGACTGGTTCCCACTCAGAGAAGTGGAAAAATCGTAGCGTTTGCAACGCGGCTAAAAGAAACAAACTGTTTTGCTTACATCTAAAACTTATGCTTTTTTATTGGTCAGCAATAAACCAGTGACAATAATACCCATGCTGATGATTTGAGTCAAAACAATAGCTTGGTTTAAAAAAAAGTAGGCTAACATTCCACTAAAAACTGGGATTAAATAGTAGATCAATGCTGTTTTATTGGTTCCTATTAAATCAATTGCTTCATTCCATAAGTAGTAGGAAATTAGGGAAGCGAAGACACCAACATAAGCCGTAGCAAGGAGTGTAGTAGAGTCAAAAATAACGCGTTGATAAGAGAGGTGTTCCCAAAGATAGACAGGAAGGAGGAAAAGAACGCCCAGAACAAATATACTAAATAGAAAGACTTTGGGAGGTAGCTCCTTTGGTTTTAGTCGAACTAAAATGGTATAACTTGCGAAGAAAAAACTAGCAATTAGCATCAATAAATCACCGCTTGTAAAACGTATTTGAAGTAAAGATTGCAAAGATCCTTTAGTGATTAGTATCAAAATTCCCAATATGATTGTTGCTATACCAATCATTTTTGTAGCGCTTACTTTTTCCTTAAAAGCAATACGGGATAGCACCATAATAAACAAAGGAATTGAAATTGCGATTAAAGAGAGGTTAACTGCGGACGTCGTTTGACCGGCGAAATAAATCAACGTTGCAAATATCGTTATTCCAAGTACTGCCGTGACGGTAAGGAAGCGTATATTTAGCTTTATTATACTACGATGCTTAAAAGTGCTCTTAATGGCAAAAGGGGCTAAAACAACACTGGCTATCGTCCATCTCCAAAAAGCCATTCCTATAGGTGGGATATGGCCTTTTATTCCGCTAGCAATCACAAAATTCACCGACCAAAGTAAGGTAGCGCACAATGCGAATAGAATACCTTTTATCTGGTTATTCATTTTTTTAAATTCTAAAGGGATAGTTTTAAATGAGTTTATTTATTTTTGCGTGCTGCAGCAAAATAATTGTTTTGGCATCTCTAATTTGGCCCGATGCAATCATAGCGTAAGCTTCGTCGTAGGTTAGTTCCATAACTTCTATATTTTCTTGTTCATGTGCGACACCGCCACCATCGCTTACCTTCATAGATTTATCATATTCCCCTATGAACAAATATAAAATTTCGGTTACCGCACCCGGAGACATGTAGGTTTCCATTACTTTAGCCACGTTTGTAACGCGATATCCGGTTTCTTCTTCCGTCTCTCTAATGATGCATTGTTCTGGATTATCTTGATCTAAAAGGCCAGCACACACCTCGACCATCATCCCTGATTCATTCCCGTTGAGGTACGTTGGTAAACGAAACTGACGGGTCAGAATAACTGTTTTTTGTTCCAAATTATAAAGTAAAATGGCTGCTCCATTACCGCGATCGTACACTTCTCTTTTTTGGGTAATCCAAGAACCGTCATTTTTTTGGTACTCGAAAGTTACTTTGTTGAGGGTATAATGATTGTCAGATAGTAGAGCGGTTTGTTTTATTTTTATTTGTGGATCTTTCATTTAAGTATTTTTGTAGGGTAGCAAAAGGTTTATTACTGTAATTAAAAAACGCTCTGAAATTTCAGAGCGTTTTTAATCTTATTTAAGGATAGTTTGTTTTCTGTCTGGTCCCACAGAAACAATTTTAATGGGAACTTCTACTTCTTTTTCAATAAACTCAATATATTCTTTTAATTCGATAGGTAATTCTTCAAATGTAGTCATACCAGTCAAATCTGCTTTCCACCCTTTAAAGTTTTTGTAAACTGGAGTAACGTTTTCCGGTTCAATGTTATAAGGGAAGTGTGCTATTTTCTCTCCTTTGTAATTGTAATCTGTACAAATTTTCAAAGTTTCGAACCCTGAGAGGACATCACCTTTCATCATCATCAATTGCGTAACGCCGTTCACTTGAATAGCATATTTAAGTGCCACTAGGTCTAACCAACCACAACGTCTTTGTCTTCCCGTAACAGATCCGAATTCATTTCCTACACGAGCCATTGTAGAACCGTCTTCGTCAAAAAGTTCTGTTGGGAATGGACCACTACCTACTCGAGTTACATAGGCTTTAAAAATACCATATACTTCTTCAATCCTGTTAGGAGCAATTCCTAAACCGGTACAAGCACCCGCAGCTGTTGTATTAGATGATGTTACAAATGGATATGTTCCAAAATCTACATCCAATAAAGAACCTTGAGCACCTTCACATAATATTGACTTACCCGCTTTTTGAGCTTGGTGTAGATACTCTTCACTGTCAATAAAATCTAATTTTTTTAATTCTTCGATAGATTCAAAAAATTCTTTCTCTAACTCTTCTAAGTCATATTGAATATTTACATCATAAAAGGAAATCATTGCCTCATGCTTGTCAGCAAGTGCTCTATATCTTTCTTTGAAATCTTCCAGTTCTATATCACCAACACGAATTCCATTTCTACCCGTTTTATCCATGTAAGTTGGCCCGATACCTTTCAATGTAGAACCAATCTTTGCTTTACCTTTTGATGCTTCAGATGCAGCGTCTAATAAACGATGCGTTGGTAAAATTAAATGTGCTTTTCTAGAAATGATTAATTTGCTCTTGATATCTAAATTAAATTTCTCAAGACCTTCAATTTCTTTATTAAAAACAACAGGATCTATAACGACCCCATTTCCAATAACATTTACAGCTGTTTTATGAAAAATTCCAGAAGGAATTGTTCTAAGGACATGTTTTATTCCGTCAAATTCTAAGGTATGTCCTGCATTTGGACCTCCTTGAAAACGAGCAATAATATCGTATTTTGAAGTAAGTACATCAACAATTTTTCCTTTTCCTTCATCTCCCCATTGTAATCCTAGTAATAAATCTACGGCCATTCTATTTATTGTTTGCAGTTAATTATTTAATGATTAAACCTCCCGAAAGTGGTTTTTACTTTTTTAAATTTCAGTATCTGATATTGGTTTTTTCTTGACTCCGTATAGGTATAGGGAGTGATTGGTAATATCAATATCAAATATTTCTTCTATGGTCTGTTTGATACTTTGTATTCTCGGATCACAAAATTCAATTACTTCTCCAGTATCTGTCATAATAATATGATCATGCTGTTTGTCGAAGTATGACTTTTCGTAATGTGCCTGGTTTTGGCCAAATTGATGCTTTCGGACTAAAGCACAGTCTAATAACAACTCTATTGTGTTGTATAGTGTGGCCCTACTGACACGGTAGTTTTTATTTTTCATTTTGATATAAAGGTTCTCTATATCAAAATGCTCTTCACTTTCATAAATTTCTTGTAGGATAGAGTAGCGTTCTGGAGTTTTTCTATGCCCTTTTTTTTCAAGATACATTGTAAAAACATTTTTTACAATTTCTTGGTTTTTGTCGTTATCTGTGGAAATGAGTGTCATATCTGGCAAAGATAAATTATTTATTTTAATAGTTTTCAAGTTTAGGGACTTATAAGAGCATAATTTGTGATTTTTGAAACATAAAGCACTTAATTAACACAATCCTCAACCAGTAATAAATAGCGATAATTAGGCGTTATTTCTAATACTACTATTTCTTATAAACTCTTGTTACCTTATCGATTCCATCGATTTTTTTAATATTATCGATTAGTTTATTCAGCAAATTACTGTTCTGTACCACCACTATCAATTGCCCTTTGAAGAGCCCTGCATCTCCATTTAGTGATATACTCTGAATATTGACTTGCATATTATTCGAAATTACTTTCGTGAGCTCATTTGTAAGACCAAAAGTATCCATTCCCGTTATATTTATGATTGCCTTAAATTCTTGTTGTGATGAATCAATCCATTTGGCTTGCATGATACGATACGCGTAGTTAGACTGCATGGCAATGGCATTTGGGCAATCTTTTTTATGGACTTTTATACCTTCATTTATGGTGACAAATCCAAAGACGGAGTCGCCAGGAATTGGATTGCAACAAGCAGAAAGCTTGTAGTCTAATTTATCTTGTTCTTTACCAAACACAAGCATATCGTAATTACTACTCAGTACTTGTTTGTGGACGTCTGCATCAGCGGTTGGTCCGGAACGTTTTATTTTGCTTTTAAAGAAATTAATTAAAGTGTTGCTTTTTTGGGCGGCGTAGTCTTTTAATTGCTGATTGTCTATTGATCCTACGCCAACTCTATAAAACAGATCTAAGCTAGTTTTTAACTTAAAAAAATTGACTAATTCATTAATGACGTTCTCACTTAAAGTTATTTTTAGATGCCTTAATTTACGAATTAGTATCTCTTTTCCGTCTTCAGCAATTTTTTTAGTATTTTCATTTAATACGTTTCGGATTTTATTTTTTGCTCTGGATGTGGTAACGTAATCAAGCCAGTTAATGGTAGGTTTTTGATTTTGAGAAGTGATGATTTCTACTTGGTCACCATTCTTTAGTTCATAATTTAGAGGAACTAATTTCCCGTTAACACGCGTTCCACGTGTCTTAATACCTATTTCTGAATGTATGTTAAAGGCGAAATCCAGTGAAGTTGCTCCTTTTGGCAACGATTTGATATCTCCTTTTGGCGTAAAAACATATATTTCCTTAGAGTAAAGATTCATTTTAAATTCTTCAACAAAATCTACAGCACTCGTTTGCGAATTTTCGAGTGCTTCTTTTAGTAAGTTCAACCAAACATCTAATCCCCCTTCTTGTGAGGTGCCATTCTTATATTTATAATGAGCTGCATATCCTTTCTCTGCAATCTCATCCATACGTTCACTGCGAACTTGTATTTCTACCCAGCGCCCTTTTGGCCCCATTACAGTAATATGTAATGCTTCATATCCAGTAGACTTGGGGGAGGATATCCAGTCGCGCAAACGACTTGGACTTGGACGATAGTGGTCGGTTACAATGGAATAGATTTTCCAAGCTAGAAATTTTTCATCGTGGGGATTCGCTTTGTAAACGATACGAAGCGCAAATTTGTCATAGACTTCATCAAAACTTACATTTTGAGTCAGCATTTTTCTTCTGATGGAATAAATCGATTTTGGGCGTCCTTTAATAACGTAGTCTACTCCTTCAGCATCTAAAGAGGCTTTAATCACATCAGAGATGTCTTTTATATAGGCATCCTGTTGGTCTTTGGTCTCTTTTATTTTACTTACTATATCATCATAAATAGCTGGCTCAGTATATTTCAATCCTAAATCTTCCAGTTGTGTTTTAATGTTGTATAATCCTAGACGATGTGCTAGAGGAGCGTAAATATATAATGTTTCTGAAGCAATTTTAATTTGCTTGTAATTTTCCATTGACTCCATAGTTTGCATATTATGCAACCTATCTGCTATTTTAATAAGGATAACACGCACATCGTCATTAAGTGTCAACAGCATTTTGCGAAAGTTTTCCGCTTGCATCGATACATTCATGTCTTTTTGTACTAATGAAATCTTAGTTAACCCTTCTACAAGTTGCGCTACTTTGGGATTAAAAATTCGTTCAATATCTTTAACGGTCGTAGGGGTGTCTTCCACGACATCATGTAATAATGCTGCAGCAATCGAAGTCGCACCCAATCCTATTTCTGAGGCGACTATTTTTGCCACAGCAATAGGATGGAAGATATAGGCTTCCCCTGATTTTCTTCGTTGTTCTTTATGGGCCTCTACAGAAACATCAAAAGCCTTGCGGACCAATTTCTTGTCTTCTGTAGACAACGTTTGATAACTGATACGAAGTAGTTCTTTGTATTCTTGAGCAATTGCCTTGTTCTCTTTTTCTATATCTATTTCTGTCATAACGGCATGGTTCATAATTGAAAAATAACTCTAAGATCTGAATTATACAAGTAGATTCTCATATTGAAAAGTAATCTATTTTGAATTTAATTACGTGATATCATCGAGAATTTTTGTGGGTTTTTTATTTTCGTCTAAAGCCACAAAAGTAAAGCTTCCAGAAATCGCTTTTTCTCTGTGGTCGCTGTACATCTGTTCAATATAAATTTCAACTTTGACGTCTAAGCTGGTATTCCCAATGCGAGTTATTGTGCCTACAAGTTCGATAATAGTTCCAGCTGGGATGGGCTTGGTAAAATCAATTTTGTCAGAAGAAACAGTTACGCATCTTTTTCTAGTAAATCGAGTGGCAGTAATAAAAGCTACTTCGTCCATCATAAAAAGAGCTGTTCCTCCAAATAAAGTATCGTAGTGATTTGTAGTATTTGGAAAAACAGTTTTGAAAATTCGAGTTTCAGCCTGATTAATTTGTTCTTGTAAATTCATTTAGTGGGTATTGAGAAAGAATGAAGTTGTTATATTTTTTTAAAATTTAAATCCTGAAAATCATAGCTAAAATCTGTTAAATCAGATATAGGATTCATTTTTAATGTGATGGCTTTTCCATCTGAGTCAAATGTAAAAAAAAGGTGGGCATCAGCATGTAAGTAGGCATTATTCCACTTTACTACATAATTTCCTTTTTTATAGAAAAATACTTCACCACTGAGCTGAGAAGAACGTTTAGAGGCAAAAAATAATTTTCCTTTTTTCTCGCTTATAACAACATCTCCAAACCATTTGTCTTGATATGTTCCAGTAATTGAGGCTAGGTCAACTTTTACTTTGTCTTTTTTGTTTTGTGCAACGGTAGTCCAAACTTCATCTGTAACTTTATCAGCGCTCTCTTCATTTGCTTTAATGCGGTTACTATAAATTGTTACATAATCTTCTGAATCAATATCTAAATAGCTGTCTTTTATAGTGTTTGTGATCGCATTAAATGCAGCACCTGATTGTTGATTCGTCAATACAATAATTCCTAACTGCAACTCAGGAATATAAGTTGTTTGCGTTACAATTCCTTCTAGGCCACCGGTATGTGTCACTTGTTTGTATCCTTTCACATCACTTAAAAACCAACCTAGCCCATATCCATTGAAATGGGTATTATACGGAGCTGTTGTTTTAGTTGGAATAATAGTTTGCAATTGCCACATTTCATCATGCTCCTTTTGGGAAAATAATTGCTTGTTCTCGGGACCATATTTCCCATTATTCATTTGCATGATGGCCCATTTGCTTAAATCGTTCACACTGGAATAAATTCCAGCAGCTGCATCAAAAAGTTGATTTTGGTAGCGTTTGATTACTTTGAGTTTTCCGTTTATAGGTACATGAGGAGCAATAATATTACTAGAGTCTTTTAAACGAACAAATGAGGCTGCACTATGATCCATTTCTAACGGTTCCATAATACGCTCTTCGACAAAATCGCCCCAGCTTTTTCCGCTGACTACATGAATTACTTCGCCAGCTACAATGTATAACAAGTTGTCATAATCATATTTGGTTCTGAATCCTGAAACTGGCTTTAAGTACTGTAAATTTTGTATTATATCAGTGGCAGTAAAATTACTTCCGTCAGGCCATATCATTAAATCTCCTGCTCCAAGACCAAGGCCGCTTTTGTGTGTCAATAAATCACGGATAGTAAATTCCTGCGTTACGTACTCATTATACATTTGAAAATTAGGAAGGTATTTGATGACTTTATCATCCCATTTTATTTTTCCTTCATCCACTAATATAGCTAAGGACGCGCTTGTAAAAGCTTTACTGTTAGAAGCGATACCAAATAAGGTATTAGCATCCACTTTTTCTTTTGTATCTATGGATTTAATCCCATACCCTTTAGCCAGAACTACTTTTCCGTCTTTTATAATTGCTACTGCAATTCCAGGGACATTAAATGCAGTTAAGGTTCTGTTTACTAATGCATCCACTTTCGGTTCTGTTATTTGTCCGAAAGTAAGAGTTGTTGTGATTACTGTTAGTAGGGCGAATAATTTGTTTTTCATATTCTTGTTTTTTGAATTGTGTTTTTCTTTTTTATTTCTGAAATCCTAAATTGTAAATTTAAAATCCTCGTTGTCTTTTAGCTTCAAAAATCAGTATCGCTGCAGCAACAGAAACATTCATACTGTCGATTTCACCCTGCATCGGTATTATAATGTTGCGGGTCGCAGTATCACGCCATTCTTGGGTCAAGCCAGTCGCTTCGGTACCCACAACTAATGCGGTAGCCGTGGTGTAATCCTGCGTATGATACGCTGTTGAGTTTTGCAATGTGGCGCAATAGAAATTGATTTTTCTCTCTTTTAGAAAAGCAATAATTTCTGCGGTCGTTCCAGACGCAATTTGGTTGGTAAACAAACAGCCTACACTAGAACGCACTATATTCGGGTTGTATAAATCACTTTTGGGATTGGCAATAATTACGGCATCAAGATGAGCTGCATCTGCTGTACGCAATAATGCACCGATATTTCCTGGCTTCTCAGGAGCTTCGGCGACAAGAATCAATGGATTGTTAGACAGTTTTAAATCAGACAATTGTTGTGATTTTATTTTGGCGATGGCCAAAATACCCTCTGTAGTATCACGATAAGCCAATTTTTGAAACACGGTTGCATTAATCTCAATCAGCTCCGTAGTTCTCGATATTTTTTTTGCCTCAATCTCAGTACAAATCTCAGGGTAAAATAAGACTGCTTCTAATTCATATCCTCCTTTTAGTGCTAGAGAAATTTCGCGTTTACCTTCAATTAAAAATGTACCTGTTTGTTTTCGGTATCTAGCCTTTTCTTGTAATAATACCAAAGATTTTATGAATGGATTTTGAATTGAAGTGATTTGTTTCAAGATATTCTAAATTTTAATTACTAGTAAGGGAACAAAGATACATAGAGAAAAGGCAGTTTTTAAAAATTGAAACAGAATATTTATACAATGAAAAAGAGATTTTATATATATGTTGGACAGATTTACTGTACACCGGTATTTTTCTTTAATTTTACGCTAATTGTTTTTAGGTAAAACAATTCAGTTTCCTCAACTTAAACTCTTTAAAGGCATGTTTCATTTATTAGATATCATTGGAACAGTCGCTTTTGCTTTGTCTGGAGCGTTGACTGCTATGAGTAAAAAGCTTGATCTTTTTGGCGTATTTATTATTGCCTTTGTAACCGCAGTAGGCGGAGGAACTTTACGTGATGTAATGATTGGAACAACTCCGGTGGGATGGATGCTTGATTTAGATTATGTTTACGTGATATGTATCGCTTTTGCTTTAGCCCTAGTATTTAGAAAAAAATTCGAGAGACTGCGTACGTCACTGTTTTTATTTGACACTATTGGACTAGGAGTTTTTACATTGATAGGTCTCGAAAAAGGAATTAATGTTGGACTGCATCCTATCGTTTGCATTGCTTTAGGAACAATGACCGCTTGCTTTGGCGGCGTTATTCGAGATATTTTATGCGCAGAGATTCCAGTAATCTTCAGAAAAGAAATTTATGCCACTATTTGTATTCTGGGTGGAATTATTTTTTTTACTCTAAGAAAATTCAATTTAGACAATGATATTTTATATCTGATCAGTTCGCTAGTGATTATTGTAGTCCGTTTAATGGCGGTAAAATTCAAATGGTATTTGCCCACTTTAGAAAATAACTAGTCTGTAAATGAACAACTAATTGGACAAGTATAAGAAACCTGTGAGCGGAATAGGGTAGTTAGAATCATTTAGTTCAATAACGTAATAATAAGTTCCGTCGGGGCATTTTTGGTTATTTAAAAGCATTCCTTTGTTAGCGTAGCCATCCCAATCATTCGTGTTGTTGTTTCCTTGCCAGATTAATGCACCCCAGCGATTGTATATTTCTATTGTAAAATTTAAGAAAACATCTCGTAGACCCTTATTCGCAAAGCTGTCATTGCGATTGTCATTATTGGGAGAAATAAAATTGTGAATTGTCGGGGAACAATTTTTAAGGTTTAATTGAAAAGAGGTGATGCTATAACAGTACTGATTCTTAACTCTAATGTAAATGGTTGTAGAAGCTTTATCAGCCTTGAAATTAAAAGTATTATAAATGGGATTGGCTCCATTTTCAACTCCAAGAGTCGCCGCTTCCAATGTCGTATAAAAACTAACGCTGTCCTCAGGAGTTACTTTGACTACTTCTTCGTACGTTGAAAAATCGAAAATTCCAATTCCAAAACCTTGATTGCAGGATTCCATGTCAGGTACTGGATTGATTTTTGGAGAAATTTTTAAAGAAATATTTTGAAGAATAGCTGTATTGTTTGCTTCATTTAATTCCGTTATAATTCCGATTCGGCTTCCGTTATCGTCGACAGCAAACTCTAAATCAAAAATGTTTCCACTATTTTCAGGGATGTCTAAGATGATTTTATTGTTTTCGTTCCCGTCAATTGGAATGCTATTTAGGGTCTTCGTAGTGCCTATTAATAGTCCATTCGCATATATGGCTATTGGTGTTCCAGCAGGTACAATAGCAGTGCTATTTGTGTTATAAATACTATAATCAATAGTGATTTTTCTAGAATTACATATTAAATTAATATCGTTAATGCGGAGTGTAGCATCTGGTAATTGGCTATTTAATTTGGTGACAATGGCATTTATCATTACAAAATCTTGGCCGGAAGTAAGTTGGATCTGCGCCGAAGTATCTCCAATGTTAATATTGTTCTGAATAGTATATACATCTAAATCCATATTATAAAGAGTTGTAGAACCTGTAAAACTGTTGGTTCCATTAAATGCATTGTCTACGGGATTCAAGGGTAAATTACTGATTGGATTTCCATTGATACGCAGGGTTTCATTGACGCTAATAAAGCGATCACCTTCCCAAGCAACAAATCCCATTCTTGCCTCTTTATTGTCAATAACATTTAAGCTGTTAAGCGTAATGTTTATTTCATCTGGGACAAATTGTAAACCATCGTATACAGTCAGTTGGTTTAAGGGTAGATTAGCATTTTTATACACTACAATAATAGCCCAACCGCCAAAATTGGTCGCATTTCCGCAATAATAATCAATGACGTCCCTTAAATCTAATTCACTTAAACTATAAACGCCAATGCCGGTACTTTTAACTTGTGTCGTGATATCTGCAAAAGCGCTAAAAAAAGGAAGTTTTGATGAACCTTGAGTGACAGCAAACTTCCTTTGAGCAGTAATATCTTGGTCATTTAATTTTACTGTAAAATCACCAAAGCCAGATCCAGCCCAATAGAGGTAGGCATTTTGTATTTCATCATCTCGATTTAAGGAAAGTGATGCTGATGAACTAGTATTGATCACGCAAGGTCCTCCAGTGCCATTTTCAAAGCGGTTTAAAGTGTTTCCAAAAAAAACAAAATCATATCTCCCGTTATATTGATGGTAGAGCGAAATATCTTGTCCGTACATGGAATAAGACAGAATAAGAAGTAAAATGAAAAAATAGTAACGAAATTGTGACCTCATATATAGTTGCTGTGAAGCTGTTAAATCTAGTGATTTATTTTTACAAATCTAATTCGATAAAAAGTAAGATGTTTATCGAATAATTGTTTAATTTCCCAACGTTTAAAAATTGATTTTGAAAAAATATAAAGTAAAACAATACGAATTTATGTATTCCGATCAATGGAATGCATTTATAAGTAAAGCCAAAAATGCTACCTTTCTCTTTCATCGTGATTTTATAGGATACCATGTGGAACGATTTCACGATTATTCATTACTGGTTTTTGAGGAAGATAAACTAATTGCAGTATTGCCAGCAAATCGAGTTAGTGATACCGTATATTCCCATCAAGGTCTGACCTATGGAGGACTCGTTTATAAAAAGCAAACGAAACTAGTGTCAATACTTGATGTGTTTTCAGCTGTTTTATCATTTTTAGATCAAAATGGGATTGAGAAAATGCAAATAAAGACGATGCCATCTATTTATCATACTGAACCTTCAGAGGAAATTCAGTACGCCTTGTTTTTAGCACAAGCATCATTGATAAGAAGAGATACGCTTTCAGTAATTGACTTATTGCAGGTGAATAGACTGGCAAAAGGTAGAAAAAGCGGTATTAAAAGGGCAATGCAGAATAACTTAGTTATTAAAGAAGAAAAAGATTTTAAACAGTTTTGGAATACAATTTTAATTCCAAATTTATCAGAAAAACACCAGGCAAAACCAATTCACTCATTAGAAGAAATAACAAAGTTAAGAACAATATTTCCAGATAATATTAAGCAGTTTAATGTTTATCATAACAATATTATTGTAGCAGGAGCAACTATTTTTGAGACTGCTGGAGTCGCACATTGCCAATATATTTCTAAATTTGAGAAGAAGCAAGATCTTAATAGTTTAGATTTTCTTTTTGATTTTTTAATCCATAAACAATTTTCAAAAAAGCGTTTTTTTGATTTTGGAAGTTCAAATGAGGAGGAAGGGCAAAAACTGAATGGGGGGTTGACTTATTGGAAAGAAAGCTTTGGTGCTAGCACTATTGTTCACGATTTCTATGAAGTACAAACGGCTAATTACTATAAATTAGATAACGTTGTCATATGATACCATTTTTAGATTTAAAAAAAATAAATGCTCCTTACGAAGTTGCTTTCCAAGAAAAATTAAAAGTAGTACTTGCAAATGGCTGGTACATCTTAGGTGAAGAAGTTAAAGCTTTTGAAAATAATTTTGCGAGTTATTGCGCGACGAACTATTGTATAGGAGTAGGGAATGGCTTAGATGCTTTAACCCTCATTTTTAAAGCTTATATTCAATTGGGGAAATTACAAAAGGGAGATGAAGTTATTGTTCCAGCAAATACTTATATTGCAAGTATTCTAGCTATTCTTGAAGCGGGTTTAATTCCAGTTTTGGTTGAGCCAAAGTTGGAAACTTACACCATTAATCCTGATTTAATCGAAGAAAGAATCACTTTAAAAACCAAAGCGATTCTTGTGGTTCATTTGTACGGACAATTAGCAGAAATGGAAGTTATAAATGCAATCGCAACTAATCGTAACTTGCTTGTCATAGAAGATGCTGCACAGGCTCACGGGGCTATCGCTAATTTCAAATCCCAAAAAGCAGGTAATCTTAGCGATGCGGCTGCTTTTAGTTTCTACCCTGGGAAAAATCTTGGGGCACTTGGGGATGGTGGTGCTATAACTACAAATGATTCTGAATTAGCAAAAGTCTCTTCGGCACTAAGAAACTATGGATCAGAAACAAAATATCACAATGATTATGCGGGAGTAAACTCAAGATTAGATGAGCTGCAAGCCGCTTTTTTAAATGTGAAATTACCATATCTAGAGATCGAAAATGACAAGCGCAGAAGTATCGCAAGAAGATATTTGTCAGAGATTAAAAATGATAGGATAATTTTGCCCTTCTGGGGCTTATCGGATAATCATGTTTTTCATTTGTTTGTTATTCGAACAAAAAACAGACAGGAATTACAAGATTATTTACTGAAAAACGGAGTGCAAACTGTAATTCATTATCCAATTCCGCCACACAAACAAAAAGCATTGCAACAATACCACGAGCTGTCTTTTCCTATTACAGAGAAAATCCATGATGAAGTGTTGAGTATACCATTGAATCCTGTTTTACTAGAGGAAGAAGTTGATTTTATCATCACAACTTTAAATGGGTTTTAATTTGCAAATTTTAAAAAATATATACCAATCACAGCTATTTAAAATTAGTTCGCTAAACAGTTTAAGTATCATTCTGAAAATTGGGATAGGATTGATAACATCTAAATTATTGGCGGTATTTGTTGGGCCAAGCGGAATGGCGTTAGTAGGAAATCTGCGAAATTTCATGACTTCATTAGAAAGTATTGCCACCTTGGGTTTTCAAAATGGCATCGTAAAATATGTCGCTGAAATTAAAGAAGATAAGCAGCGCTTTGAAAAATTACTATCTACTGTTTTCATAAGTTTAGCGTTTGTTGCTGTCGTTTTGAGTGGTGTTTTGTTTGTTTTCGCTACATTTTGGAACCAAAAAATATTCGGAACGAATTATCAATACCAATTTGTCTTCAAGGTGTTAGCCTTGTCCTTACCTTGGTATGTCGTTTCTCTTTTTTTGATTGCAGTATTAAATGGTTTAGGTAGTTTTAAAAAAGTAATCTGGGTCAATAGTATAGGAAACATAATTGGGTTGGTAGTATCGGTCTTACTGATCGTTGAATATAAAACCTTTGGCGCTTTAGTAGCATTTGTCATTACGCCAGCTTTATTGTTTTTCGTCAGTATTTATTTTTTAAACAAAGAAATAAGTATTTTTAAAACAATTAAGAGAAGCTCTTATGACTTTACTGTTCTAAGAAAATTATCATCCTACTCTATAATGGCATTGGTTTCCGCTGTATTAGGTCCCTTTATTTATTTAGCAATTCGGAATAATATCATTCAAACTTTAGGCGTTAATCAAGCAGGATTTTGGGAAACTATGACTAGAATTTCAAATTATTATATGCTTTTTGTGACTACTATTTTGACAGTTTACTTTTTGCCAAAGCTTGCTGTAGCTAAAGATAGTAGAGAAACAAAAACGATTTTTTGGATGTTCTATAAAGGAATAGTACCTGTCTTTATTTTAGGGGTTACTGTTATTTATTTCGCTCGTTTTTTTATTATTAAATTACTTTTTACTCCCGAGTTTCTTCCGGTAACTTCTTTGTTCTTTTGGCAGTTAGTAGGGGATGTATTAAAAGTGGCCTCATTGATTTTAGGCTATCAGTTTTTTGCTAAAAAACTAACTATCGCTTTTGTCATCACTGAAATAGCATCATTGTTGTTGCTGTATTTTTTAAGTATGTATTTTGTTTCCGTCTTTGGTGTAACGGGAGTAGTTATAGCTCAGGCGATTGATAATTTTATTTATTTAATTGTTTTGATTATTTACTTTAGGAGAAGTTTGTTTTAGCTTGTTGTCATAGAGTACAAAGGAGCGCGAAGCATTATAAGATTATCCAACTATTTGATTGATTCTAAAAGAGAACTTTTATTCTAAGTTTTATCTCCATCGGAATATATCTTAGTACTAAAGCAAAACTTGACGTTCGGAACGCCAATAGCATCTCAAAATGAATTCGTTTTAAAAGGGCTTTATTTTCTTCGTTAGTTCGATTTAACCGAATCGCTTTATTTAATATTATAAAAGTCGAATTGTTTATTTTATTATTTCTCTTAAAAAACAGGGTTCCCAATGAATTAGCTACAGTTCTTTTCTGAATTAGCACTTCGTCAATAAAATCAAAATCATATATGCGAGAAGCGCGAATCCAAAAATCTAGATCCTCGTAAGCTAGATTTTCATCATAGCCATTAAGTTCGTCAAAAACAGTTTTTCTAATCATCGCCGAAACAGAACAAATACTATCTCCTCCCAATAATACGGATAAATAAATATCGCCAATTATTCTTTTTTTAATTATTTTTTTTTCATCGTTTACAGCAAAATAGTAAGACTCAAAGTTGCCTTTTTCATTTATTAGTGCAGCGTTTCCATACACTATTCCTAGATTTTTAAAAGGACTATTTGCAAAAGTGTCGTATTGTAAGGTCGCCGCATTATTTAGTAAAATATCATCTGCAGCTAGGTCAATAATATAGGCACCGTGAGCCATTTTTAAGGCTTTATTGAATGATTTTGTACTGCCTAAGTTAGTTTCGTTTGCAATAAATTGAATTTTAGGATGATTAAGCAGCCATTTTTCTATTATCGATTTAGATTTGTCGCTACTGCAGTCATCAACAATAATAAGTTCAATTAGTTTATAATCTTGATTAATAACAGATTGCAAGCTCTCTATGACATACGCTTCTTGATTGAAACATAAGCAAATGATAGTAACTAATGATTTATCTTGCATATCCTTTTAAAAGAGTTCTATATTTGAGACTAAAATAATAAATCGATAATGATATTTCCTAATAAAAAATATAAAATTGCTTTAATTGGCTATCGTCTTAGTGCTGGCGGGAGTGATAAAGTGATGGCGAATTTGTCTGTTTTTTTTGAAAGTAAAAGTATTGAAGTACATAATATTATAGTAATTAATGAAGTTTCTTTTCCTTATGCAGGTAAACTAGTGAATTTAGGTTTGTTGAAAAACGAAGGCAATGGACTTATTAATAAATTTAAGCGATTAATTGCGTTACGGAATTATTTGCAGGTCAATGATTTTGATTATATAATAGATTTTCGCTTTAGGACTAAAATCATTCAAGAACTTATAATTTCGCGGCTAATCTACAACAGCAAGACAATATTTACAGTCCATAGCTTTTTGATAGACCATTACATGCCTAATAATTCATGGCTAACAAGGTTAATGTACAATCATTGTTATGCTAATGTGGCATTAGTAGATGAGATGCAAGAACTAATTGTAAATACGCATCAATTAGTGAATGTAGCTACGATTGCAAACCCTATTAATATTCAGGAAATTAATAATAAGATAAACGAGAAAATAACGGTCCCATTTGATTATTGTATCGCTATTGGACAGTTTGAAAATCCGATCAAACAGTTTTATAAGCTCATTGTTAGTTATGCAAATTCGATTTTGCCAGAAAAAGAAATACACCTGTTAATACTCGGAAACGGGGATAGGAACACTTTAGAAAAAGTGGCAAAAGAGAGCGGAGTGCTTCGTTTTGTTCATTTTTTAGGTTATCAAGAAAATCCTTTTAAATATTTAAAAAAAGCGAAGTTTTTAATTTTAAGCAGCAAAAATGAAGGGATGCCCAACGTCATTTTAGAATCGTTAGCTTGTCAGACACCTGTAGTTTCATTTAATTGTCCATCAGGTCCTGCTGCAATGATTTCGGATAGGGAAAATGGGCTTTTGGTAGAAGATCAGAATTTTAAAAAACTCACCGAAGCCATGAATGAGATGGTTACAGATGATCAATTGTATAGATATTGCAAGCAGAATGCAGCAGAAAGTATTAAACCATTTCTATTAGAGGTAATTGGACAACAATGGTTAGATTTGATGAAAATTAATATCTTGTAAACATATGAACACACTAAAAAATGTACAATTACTAAAGATTCCAGTTGTAGAGGATGTACGTGGTAATTTAGGTTTTATTGAAAAGGATGTATTGCCATTTGAATTCAAGCGGGTGTATTATCTTTTTGATGTGCCAAGCACTGCTTTTAGAGGAGGTCATTCTCATATTGAACAAGATGCTGTTTTGATTGCTTTAAGTGGTAGTTTTGAAGTTGTTCTTAATGACGGATACCACAAAAATTCATTTACTTTAAATAAACCCAATATTGGATTGCACATACCACACGGTATATGGAGAGAGTTAGAAAATTTTTCTTCAGGTGCGATATGTCTGGTTCTTGCCTCGGATGTATTTATGGAGGAAGATTATATAAGAGATTTTGATGAATTTATGGGCTCAAAAAAATGAGACTACTTTACTTAGTTCCCAATATAAATAATGAAGGTGGAGTCGCAAGAACACTTGCTATAAAAACGAACTTACTTATCGAGAGCTGGAATTATGAAGTATATATTCTTACGCAAAACAAGGGCAATTCGGCTCCTTTTTATGATTTCAACGATAAGGTTGTATTTAGTGATATGACTTTAAAAGGAAGCGGATTCCAATTTTTGAATACGTATTGGAAATCAGTGTTAGAACAAATAGCTCTCATAGAGCCAGATGTTGTTGTCGTTTGTGATAATGGTTTAAAGGCCTTTACAGTTCCGTTTATAGTTAAAACTAAAGTTCCTGTTGTTTTTGAATGCCATGGTTCCAAATTCCTTGAAGAAACTAAAAACAGATATGGTCTTTTTTCTAAAGGAATGCGGGTTTTAAAATACAATTATAAAAAATTTGGAGCTAAAAATTTTACAAAGTTTGTAGCATTATCCAACATAAGTTTAGCAGAATGGGATCTAAAGAATGCTGTAGTCATACCAAATCCTTCTTGGTTACAATCAAAAAAAATAGCGGAGCTGCAAAATAAAAAAGTAATAGCAGTTGCCCGAAATTCATTTGAAAAAGGTTTGGATCGACTTTTGCCACTTTGGCAAAAAGTATCTGCAAAACATCCAGATTGGGTTTTAGAAATTTATGGAAAAGATACGACTTCCTTACAAGTAGTCGCTGAAAAGGGAGGGATTAATACTACTGTACATTTTTATGAACCAGTAAAAAATATTGCTGATAAATATAGGGAAGCCTCCATATTTGTGATGACCTCCCGTCAAGAAGGTTTTCCGATGGCTCTGATTGAAGCAATGGCTTCGGGCTTGCCTTGTGTTGCCTATGACTGTCCTTGTGGTCCAAGAGCAATTATAGACGCTGATGAAGACGGATTCCTTGTTCAAGATGGAAATGAAGATGATTTTGTAGAAAAATTAAACAGATTAATAGAAGAAGTAAACTTGAGAAAGTCAGTAGGGAGTAAAGCAACTGAAAGTGTTGCTCAATATGATAGCGATACTATTATGAACAAATGGAATGATTTATTCCTACAGTTAGTGGCCTGCAATTGATTTTTGATTTTGTAGATAGCAAAAATAACCCAACTTAAAAAGATCAAATGCAAATAGTGACGGTTTTGTTGAGAGAAGATTGTTTTTGAGAAGTGTTTCTGTTTTTTTAAAAGAGCCTGCAGCTAATCTAATAAGCCCCATTTTATTTAAAAGTATGTAGGCAGATACTATTTTGCTTTGTATATGGATGTGTTTTTTAGACTCAAAAATAAAAGCTAAGTTCTCTAAAGCTATTTTTGTTTTTTTTAGAAATAATTCAGAAG
Source organism: Flavobacterium sp. (assembly GCA_047636275.1). Classification (GTDB taxonomy): domain Bacteria; phylum Bacteroidota; class Bacteroidia; order Flavobacteriales; family Flavobacteriaceae; genus Flavobacterium. The sequence goes on from JBLIKD010000001.1 coordinate 31,027, forward strand.
TTTCTAAGTTCAAGTGGAAAGTAGGGTTGTCACAATGATTTATTGTAAATCTACAGGATTCTAATACCATTAGAAAACACAAGTCTTCATAACCGTAGTTTGTTATTGTAATGTCAAAAGGATACTCAGTAAAGATCTCTTTTTTAATAAGTAAATTGGAAGTTAGGGCACTGCTGTTTGGCTTTTTATTCCTTAGATCTAATGAAAGAGCCTCTCTTTTTATTCCGTAGATCCAGCGCAGTAAATTTTCTTTATCCGGTCTTACACTTTCATAAATAATTCCGCCATAAAGAACCCCTGCTTTTCCTTCTTCAATGTGTTGTACGTAATTTCTAATGTATTCGCTATTTTTGGGGAAAGTATCGCAATCTACAATAATCAAATACTCTTTAGTGGCTTGATTCGCGATTGTATTTATGTTTTTTCCTCTTCCCAAATTAGTTTTATTTCTCGAAAAACGACAATTTTTTAAAGTGTTTATTTCTTGATTTTCTTGTAGATATTCAGTAGAAAAATCATCCTGACAAAGTATTTCAAAATCAATCTTGGCTTCTATACACTGCTTCTGTAATTCTTTTACTAAAGGATAGGCATTATAATTGTATATGGGAATAAGGATAGAAAGCATTATACTGTTCTTTGAACTACTTCAAATATTTTAGAGTCTTCACATTTCAATGTTTTCGCCGGGAATTTCATTAACAAGGCATAATCATGAGTAGCCATTATTATCGTTTTTCCATTACCATTGATTTTTCTCAAAACTTCAAGTACTTCAGCGCTTGTTTGCGGATCTAGATTTCCCGTTGGCTCATCAGCAAGGATAAGTTCGGGATCATTAAGCAATGCTCTGGCAATGGCGACACGTTGTTGTTCTCCACCGGAGATTTGATGTGGCATTTTACCGGCATAATCTTTCATGCCCACTTTATCCAATACCTCGTCAATTTTTCTGTCCATATCCTCTTTGATGGTCCACCCTGTCGCTTTAAGTACAAACAACATATTGTCTTTAATCGTACGATCCGGCAGTAATTTGAAGTCTTGAAATACAATACCTATTTTTCTTCTCAAAAAGGGTATGTCATTTTCTTTTAAGGTTGCCAAATCAAAATCTACGATATGTGCTTCACCTTCTACTAAAGGTAAGTCAGCATAAAGCGTTTTCATTAAACTACTTTTACCTGATCCGGTTTTTCCAATTATGTATAAGAATTCACCATGGTTTACCTCTAAATTGATATTAGATAAAATAACGTTATCTTCTTGATAAATGGTTACGTTTTTTAAAGAAAGGACCGCTTGAGACATAATTCGCTTTTGTTTATGTGGTAAAAGTAATAAGATAACGGTGGTATTCAAAATAAATTTCATGTATACATTCGGATTGACATGAATATAAATACTAGAAGGGATAATCATAGTAGCGGGAATCCAATTATATTATAATTTGGGAATTTTAGAAAAAAGTAAAAGTGGTGTTTAGAGCTCCAGCTGCTACTGATAAAAAAAATCTTCATAATAAAACTGAAAGTAGATTCGTTATAGACCATAGAATATGATACATTTGAATATTAAAAATAAAATAAAATGCGTAAACTTTCCTGGCTTCTCTTGTTACTGGTTTTTGTTTCAAATTTTTCTGTTTTGGCACAAAAATCAACAATATATACCCATGAGTTAAAAGATTTTAATAAAGCACTTTCGTTGTTTAATGATAGTCAGTTTGCTTCATCCCAAATTATATTTGAAAAAGTAAAATCGGAAACAAATGATGACGAACTAAAATCAGATTGTTCTTATTACGATGCGACTTGCGCCATTCGTTTGAACCAAGCCAATGCTGACATGCTTATGGAGCGTTTTGTTTCGGATTATCCTACAAGCGTCAAGAGTAATCAGGCATTTATTGAAGCAGCACATTATTATTTTGATCAAGGAACCTATACTCAAGCTTTGCAGTGGTTTGAAAAGGTAAATGAAAGTCAATTGAATGGTAGTGAAAGAGATAAATTTAATTTCCAAAAAGGATACAGTTTCTTTAATGCAAAAAATAAAAAAGAAGCAACTACTTATTTTAATAAGGTCATAAACTCTCAAGAGTACGGCTCGCAAGCCAAGTATTATTTGGGCTTTATGGCTTATGAGGGAGATGACTATAAGGAAGCAACAAAATATTTTGATGCCGTTTCTGGTGAAGAAAAATACAAAGAAAAGCTTTCTTATTACCAAGCTGACATGAACTTTAAGTTGGGTAATTTTCAAAAAGCAATTGAGCTAGGCGACAAAGCGATGGTTAAATCGAATGCTATAGAAAAGTCAGAATTGAATAAAATCATTGGAGAAAGCTATTTTAACCTACAAAAATACGAGCAGGCGATTCCTTATTTAGCAGCATATAAAGGAAAAAAAGGGAAGTGGAATAATACTGATTATTACCAATTGGGTTATGCGTATCACAAGCAAAATGATTTTGAAAATGCTATTTCACAATTCAATAAAATCATAAACGGTAAAGATTTTGTAGCACAAAATGCCTATTACCATTTAGGAGAAAGTTACTTGAAGTTAGATAAGAAACAAGAGGCTTTGAACGCTTTTAAAAATGCTTCTGAAATGCCGTTTGACTCTTCAATCCAGGAAGACGCGAGTCTGAACTATGCAAAATTAAGTTATGAAATTGGGAATTCGTACCAAAGCGTACCTGCGGTTTTGTTGGTTTTTATCAAAAAATATCCAAATAACGCTAACCGTTCTGTAGTAGAGAAATTATTGATTGATTCGTATATCTCTTCAAAAAATTATAAGGAAGCATTCGTTTTATTGGAAAAAAACAGAAGCCCTGAGAATAAATTGGCATATCAAAAAGTTACTTTTTATAGAGGGTTGGAATTATATGCTGACAGGTACTATGCGGATGCATTAGTAATGTTTAAGAAATCTATCGATGGACAAATAGAGGCAGCAATAACAGCAAGAGCTACTTTCTGGAAGGCAGAAACGGCATATGTTTTAGATGATTATAAAAATGCATTATTAAGTTTTAGACAATTTTCAGGATTGTTTCGCGCTTCTTCTACTCCTGAATATAAAAATATCAATTACAATATCGCCTACACTTATTTCAAACTAAAGGAATACGATCAAGCTGCTACTTACTTTCAAAACCAAATTGAACTTGTAAAAGGTGATAAAGTTCGATTGACGGATTCTTATCTAAGATTAGGTGATTGTCAATTTGCAACTTCAAAATATTGGCCTGCAATGGAGGCGTACAATAAAGCAATCGATATGAAGGGCGTTGATGCCGATTATGCTTATTATCAAAAAGCAATTTGTTACGGGTTTGTTGCCAAAAACGATAAAAAAATCGAAGAGTTGAATTCCTTTATACAAATGTATCCGAAATCCAATTACCGTGACGATGCCATGTACGAATTGGCAAACACGTATGTTGCGAGCGGAAAACAAGATTTGGCTTTGAAAACATTTGATCGTTTAATTTCTGAATTTAAAAATGGATCGTATACTGCAAAATCAATTTTGCGTCAAGGATTGATTTATTACAATTCTGATAGAAATGCGGATGCTTTAACAAAATTTAAAAGAGTAGTGTCTGATTTCCCTAAAACTCCTGAGGCACTTGAGGCAGTTTCAACAGCACGATTGATTTATGTTGACGGTGGCAGAGTGGCTGAATATGCTACTTGGGTAAGAACCTTAGATTTTGTTGCAGTTACTGATGCAGATTTAGACAACGATACCTATGAATCAGCTTTAAAACAATTTGAACAGAACAATAACAAGCAGGCTATTTCTGGATTTATGGCGTATACAGCTAGTTTTCCGAGAGGGATACATTCTTTACCGGCTAATTTCTACTTGGCGCAAGCGTACTTCTCTGAAGGATTAGAAACCAAATCGATTCCTAATTACGAATACGTAGTAGAGCAAACCAGAAGCGAATTTACGGAACAATCTTTGGCTCGCTTGTCTCAAGTTTTATTAAAAAATAACGATAATGCAAAAGCGATCCCCGTATTACTTCGCCTGGAGAATGAAGCTGACTTTCCTCAAAACAAAGTCTTTGCGCAATCTAATTTAATGAAGTGTTATTATGATAAAAAAGATTATTTAAATTCAGTGATTTATGCTGATAAAGTGTTGAGTAATCCTAAAACGGATGATAATGTAAAAAGTGATGCGCAAATTATCATTGCTCGTTCAGCAATGCAAACAGGAGACGAAACAAAGGCGAGATCAGGATATACTAAATTGCTTACGATTGCCAAAGGAGAATTAGCAGCAGAGGCCCTGTATTATGATGCTTATTTTAAAAATAAAGATGGGAAGTTTGAAAATTCAAATACAGCAGTTCAAAAACTGGCTAAAAATTATTCCGGTTACCGATACTTTGCTTCCAAAGGTTTAATTCTAATGGCCAAGAATTTCTACGGATTGAAAGATAGTTTTCAAGCGACTTATATTTTAGATAATGTGATTGAAAACTTTACGGATTTTCCAGATGTGATATCCGAAGCGAAAAAAGAATTGGATGCCATTAAAGCGGAAGAGTCTAAAACAAACTCATCGATCGTAAAATAAAAATGAAGTAAGGACAATCATTGTAGTGTACCTGATATAAGTTTTTAAAATAATTCATAAAATGAACATTCCTTTTTACATCGTTGATGTCTTTTCAGAGCGCAAGTATGCTGGTAATCAATTGGCAGTTTTTTTAAATGCGGAATATCTACCAGAGAATCAAATGCAAAAAATAGCCGCCGAAATTAATTTTGCGGAAAGTACTTTTATTACTAAAATGAATCCTGATGAGGCTACGGCGCAAATTAGAATATTCACTCCAGTAAAGGAAATGCAGTTTGCAGGACATCCCATTATTGGGACGTCATGGGTATTGATGAATAAAATCTATAGTAATAATCCTCAAAAGAGTACTATAACGGTTCCTATTGGTCCTATTCCAGTTTACCAATCAGAAGGTTTAGTATGGTTACAAGCAGCTCAACCACAATTTTTTGATGTTTTTTCAAAAGATGATTTTTTGTCTTTAACTAACTTAGAAAGGAATGATTTTGATAGTCGATTTGATATTCAAGAAGTCACCACTGGTAGTGCTTTTGTAATCGTTCCCGTTAAAGATAAAAAGACACTTGAAAAAATTGAGTTGGATAAAAATAAAACAGAGAAGTGGTTAGATGATCATTGTAAAACTGAGCATAAGGCATTATACTTTTTTTGCCTTGAAGATGCAACTCTTAGTAGTAGAATGCTATGTATCGAAAATAATCAGTTGATAGAGGATGCCGCTACGGGTAGTGCAAGCAGTTGCTTGCAAGCTTTTCTTTTAAAATATCATACTCCTGTGATTGAAATGATTAATAATCAAGGAGAATTTATTAATAGGCCTTCACAAATCTATTTCAATGGAAAATTATGGGATGGACATTTTGATATAAAAATTGGTGGAAAAACACAACTCATTGCAAAAGGAGAGTGGGAAACAGAATAGCTACGAAGAACTAGGTAAATAATAGCAGGATGAAAAGAGAGTAATAGTAGATTAAGGCTAGTGCCTTTCTACTTAATTCTAAAAATATAAAAATATGAAATTCAATTTCCAAAATAAAATAACAATTGCCTTTTTTCTAATGGTACTTCAGATTTCGTTTGCTCAAAAGAAAGAAGAGAATATTGGTTCTGAGGTCGTAAACGTTGTGAAGCCCTACACGGCTGCCATTTCGGATGCATTCAAGGTACCAGAGACTCCTGTTCTTGATGATGAGGGGAATGCAAAAAAAGAAACCATTAAATATTCTATTTTCTCTTTTCCTGTTGCTTCTACTTTTACTCCTTCAAAAGGAAAAGCTGAAGGGGTAGACAAGGCAAAACAAGAGCACATCTTTACTAATTATGCTACACTTGGATTTGGAAATTACAGAACATTAAATGCGGAATTATTTGTCAACCAGCAACTCAATAATAATGAGTATGTAGGGGCAATGTTTCGCCATCTTTCATCTCAGGGTGGAATTTCTGGTGTGGAGTTAGACGATCGGTTTTATGATTCATCTATTGATTTGACGTACGGGGCCAATTATAATGATATGTCTTGGAATCTGAATTTAGGTTATAAAAACCAAATCTACAACTGGTATGGATTACCGGAAAATTTTGGTGCAACTTTAGAGTCCGAGGATCGATCTAGTTTGATTTATAGAATTGACCCACAGCATATTTACAATACGATTTCTTTTGGTGGTAAAATCGATTTTAACGAAGGCATCTTAAATGAAGCAAGTATGAATTTCAATCGTTTTACAGATGCTTTAGGCTCCGCTGAAAATAGGTTTTATATCAACCCTTCTTTACAGTTCGATGTCATGGATGAGTCGATTAAAACAGATATAACCGTTGATTACGTGGGGGGAAGTTTTGAATCTAATTATTTAAAGACTAATACGGAACCTTTAAAATATGGGTATACAAATTTTGGTATAGCACCTAGTTTTGTGATGCAAAAAGAAGACTGGACCTTGAATATAGGTGCTGCAGTATTTTATAGTTTAGATACTGAAAATAGTAATAATAAGCTTTACGTGTATCCTAAATTTAATGCTTCATACAAAGTAGTAGGGGACTTAATGATTTTTTATGCTGGTGCCGAAGGGAATTTACAGCAAAATTCCTATATGAATTTTGCAAATGAAAATTTATTTTTATCTCCTACTTTGGATATAAAACCAACAGACCAACAATATGATGTTTTTGCTGGTTTGAAAGGGAAAATAGTGAATAACGTGAGTTATAATATTCGTGGTTCCTATATAAATGAAAGGAATAGGGCATTGTTTAGAAGTAATGATTATGATGAAAATGTGTCAAACGAAGATTATGCCTTCGGGAACTCCTTTCAAGTCGTTTATGATGATATGAAAACGGTGAGTTTCTCAGGAGACTTGAAAGCTAATTTCTCAGACAATGTAACTTTTGGAATCAGCGGAACTTTCAGTAGTTATACCAATGATGTAGAGGAAGAAGCTTGGAATTTGCCAACGATTAAATTAAACTCCTCTATCGATTTTAATATCACTCCAAAATGGTTTGCGGGTGCTACTGCTTTTTATGTAGGGGAACGCAAGGATTTTAAAGTAAATTCAGATATTATTTATATCGTTGCTCCTAGCCAAAATCCAACAATCTTGAAATCATATTTCGATGTCAATGCCCATTTAGGCTATAAGTACAATACTCAATTGACTGGTTTTTTAAGAGCGAATAATATCACAAATAATGGTTATCAAAGGTGGTTGAATTACCCGGTTCAAAGTTTTCAACTTGTGATAGGTGCAAATTATAAATTTGATTTTTAATAGGGCTTTAAGCCAAAAAACGATAGCATAAAAAAATGGCTTCCAGATTTTGGAAGCCATTTTTTATCTAATCTAAAAATAGTGTTATTCCGTAAACGGAACTGCAACTCTAACTTTATCCCATCCAAAGTTTAAAACAATACCGTTATCAGCTTTGGTGAAAACCATAGAGAAATACTCTAGTGAATCAGCAGCTTCAGTAACTGGAACTTTTAATCGGGCAACATCATTAGTTTCTTTGTAGAAGTAGGATCCCCAAACATTCAAGTCTTTACTAATAATTATAGTATAGCTGTCTTTTTCCGGAATAGCATATAACGTGTAAGTCCCAGCTTTAACCTTAGTTTCTCCTAACTTCATATCTTTATAAAGCGTAATTTCTGCTGCTTCATTTGCACCTGTTCTCCATACTTTTCCATCTGGAGCGAGTTCGTTTAAACTACGTCCTTTTAGCTGAGGCCTACTATAGGTCACTTTTGCAAGTTTGTCCGCATTTTTATAATCCGTAGGGTAGGAAGCCACATCCATAGGGCTTTTGTCAAGATCTGGAAATTTCTGGGCATTTGCATTTGTAAAAAGCAATAGCGCAAAGGCAGAAGCAATTGTAGCAATCAATGTTGATTTTTTCATAGTTATGAATTATGGGGGTTTACATATTGAAATTAATATCTCAATCAAAGGTAAAGTTAAAAATTCCTGTCAAAATTCACTACAGATTTTTAAAAGGATTTAAAAAAAAGGTCTTAGGCTCTATAATAATAATATAACTTTGATAACTCTAATGCGATTTAGTCGTTGCGCACTTCAATGGGCAGCTACTGAAATGGGTGCATTTAAAAATAATAATTATGATTTTCAAACAAAAGATATATCAGTATTACTTACAACTCGTTCAAGACAGAATTGATGTGTTTGTAGATATGATTGCGGCGCTTACCGAGGACTCTAAAAACGATGCCAAAGGATCTGCAGGAGATAAACACGAGACAGCATTATCCATGATGCATATCGAGCAGGAAAAACTGAATTATAAACTACGGGAAGTGGTTACCCAAAAAGCAATTCTAGATAAAATTGACCCTTTAAAAATTGCCGGAACTATAGTGGTGGGAAGTTTAGTGAAAGCAAACGGAATATACTTATACCTTAGTTTAGCATTACCTAAAATAAACATCGAAGGAGTTAATGTTATTGCTTTGTCTCCACAATCACCATTGGGAAATAAGTTGATGGGAAATGTAGTAGGTTTCACCTTTGAAATTAATAGTACAAAATACTTGATAGAGGAGATTGCATAGATCGCAATGTAGGGGATAAATTAGTCCACTTACATTCTTTTTTGATTCTTTAAGATGTAGTGAAACTACAATCTCCAACTTGGAAACTATTCTTGATGTGTTTTAGTTTATATTTGTAGGTTATTTTAATTTTTTTATTGCGATTTATAATCAAATAATGTAATTGTGTTTGCTAATTGTAACTGTAATTGCATCTTTGTTTTATAAAAATAAATAAAAAAGTTAAAAATATATAGCTATGTGTGGAATAGTATGTGCCTTTGATCTAAAACAAAAAGTGGATGTTTTAAGACCGCAAGTATTGGAAATGTCGAAAATTATCCGTCACCGCGGACCAGACTGGAGTGGTATTTATAGTAACGATAAAGCGATTATGTCTCATGAGCGATTGGCAATTGTTGATCCAGCTTCTGGTAAGCAACCTTTACTTAGCGAAGATGGGAAATTAGTTTTAGCTGCAAATGGTGAGATTTATAACCACAGAGAGTTGCGTAAGCAATTTGATGGAAAATATAATTTTCAGACAGAGAGTGATTGTGAAGTTATCTTAGCGCTTTACAAAGAAAAAGGGGTGCATTTTATTGATGAAATGAATGGAATCTTCGGGTTTGCTATTTACGATGTTGCCAAAGATGAGTATTTTGTAGCCCGCGACCATATGGGAATTATCCCATTATATATTGGTTGGGATCAACACGGAACTTTTTATGTGGCTTCAGAGCTGAAAGCATTAGAAGGATACTGTACAAAAATACAATTGTTTCCTCCTGGACATTATATGACAAGTACCAATGGCGAGTTTGTACAATGGTACAAAAGAGATTGGACTGATTATGATGCTGTAAAAGACAATGAAACAAGTATACTGGCTATTAAAGAAGCGTTGGAAGCAGCTGTTCACAGACAATTGATGAGTGACGTTCCCTACGGAGTGTTGCTTTCAGGAGGATTAGATTCTTCCGTTACTTCGGCTATAGCCAAAAAATATGCGCAAAAACGTATCGAGTCAGGCGATGTTGCTGATGCGTGGTATCCACAATTACACTCTTTTTCAGTAGGGCTGGAAGGGTCTCCGGATTTAGCAGCTGCGCAAATAGTGGCAGATCATATTGGAACCATCCACCACGAAATTAAATTTACAATCCAAGAAGGTTTAGACGCGATACGTGATGTGATTTATAACTTGGAAACGTATGACGTAACGACTATTAGGGCTTCAACGCCAATGTGGTTGATGGCGAGAGTGATAAAGTCTATGGGGATAAAAATGGTGCTGTCTGGAGAAGGAGCTGATGAACTCTTTGGAGGGTATTTGTATTTCCACAAAGCACCAAACGCAAGAGAATTTCACGAAGAAAATATTCGCAAATTAGGAAAGCTGCATATGTACGATTGTTTACGAGCGAATAAAAGTTTAGCTGCTTGGGGAATTGAAGGACGTGTGCCGTTTTTAGATAAGGAGTTTATGGATGTGGCAATGCGAATCAATCCGCAAGACAAAATGATCAATAAAGAACACCCAATGGAAAAGTGGGTAGTGCGTAAAGCTTTTGAAGATATGTTGCCTGCAAGTGTAGCTTGGAGACAAAAAGAGCAGTTTAGTGATGGAGTAGGATATGGTTGGATTGATAAGTTAAAAGAGGTAGTAGCTGTTGAGGTTACAGATGAGCAATTAGTAAGTGCGAAATTCCGTTTCCCGTTACAGACGCCTACTTCTAAAGAAGAATATTACTACCGAGCGATATTTCATGAACATTTTCCAAGTGACGCCGCAGCTTTATGTGTGCCTCAAGAAGCAAGTGTAGCATGCAGTACAAAAATTGCATTAGAGTGGGACGAGGCGTTCAAAAACATGAATGATCCTTCGGGAAGAGCAGTTGCCAGCGTACATGCGGATGCTTATGCAAAAGTATAATATAGAAGATTTGTTTAAAGTTTGTTCATGATTAGTTAGTTAGTTAGTTAGTTAGACGCTCTCAGTTGTGAGAGCGTTTTTTGTTTCTGTTAATTAAACTATACCAAATGAGTTTCTGTTTTAGTCTAGAGTATTCTGGTATTAGGAGTTGCTTATCGCGATTTTGAGTGCTTATTTTCGGGTATGTTTCGGGTGAATTAAATTACTTTTAGGTAAAAAAACGAAAGATAGAAACACATTGCTGGCTTAAATTATAGGAAGTAGTTTTTTTTATACGCTCTTCTTTTTTATATTCGCCCATCTAAACCACGCAATATGAAACCTTATATGTTATTTTTTGTTTTATTTTCTCTTGTTTCATGTTTGAAAAAAGACAAAACTACTGTTGATTCGATAATTACGGATGCCACGATATATACCGTGAACAACTCCTTTGATAAAGCCACGGCTATGGCTATTAGTGATGGCAAAATACTAGCTATTGGTACAAATGATGAGATAACTAATAAATTTAAGTCCGATAACACCATCGATGCAAAGGGTAAGTTTATGTATCCGGGCTTGATTGATGCGCACTGTCATTTTTACAGTTATGGACTTAGTTTGCAGGAAGTCGATTTACGAGGTACTAAAAGTATGGACGAAGTGATAAGCCGTATTCAAACTTTTCAAAAAGAGAAAAACCTTAAATTTATTGTTGGAAATGGTTGGGATCAAAACGATTGGGAAGTAAAAGAATTTCCTTCTAAAGCAATTTTAGATAAGTATTTCCCAAATATTCCTGTAGTACTAAATAGAGTTGATAGTCATGCCATAGTTGTTAATAGTAAAGTGTTGTCTTTAGCAAATATTACTAAAGACACAAAAGCAATTGGCGGACAGATCGAAATCGTGAATGGAGAGCCAACGGGAATCTTAATTGATAATCCGATGGAATTGGTGTTTAATATAATTCCAAAACCGAGTAGAAAAACACAAATAACAGCATTACTAGATGCTGAAAAAATCATGTTCGACTATGGATTGACGACGGTAAATGACGCTGGTTTAGACCCTCAGATTATTGATTTAATAGACAGTTTGCAAAAGGCTAAGGCGATGAAGCTTAATGTTTATGCAATGATTACGGTGAATCCAAAAAACATGGATTTGTATTTTAAGAAAGGGATTTATAAAACCGATAACCTGAATGTTCGTTCTTTCAAGATGTATGGAGATGGCGCTTTAGGTTCCCGTGGTGCCTGCATGCACAAACCTTATTCAGACAGTCCTAAGCAATTAGGTGCGCTAATTACTCCTATTTCTGATATGAAAACGGTTGCCGACAGAATTGCAGCTTCTGCTTTTCAACTGAATACACATGCCATAGGTGATTCTGCAAATACGGTAATATTGAAAGTGTATAAAGAAGCTTTGGAAGGAAAAAAAGACAGACGTTGGAAAATTGAACATGCACAAGTGATACAAGAAGCTGATTTTGATTATTTTAAGCTAGGAATTATTCCATCTGTTCAGCCTACACATGCTACTTCAGATATGTATTGGGCAGGCCAAAGGTTAGGGAAAAAGCGTTTAAAAAATGCTTATGCATATAAAAAGTTATTAAATAAAGCAGGAGTTATAGCTTTAGGTACTGATTTTCCTGTAGAAGAAGTGAACCCAATGTTGACTTTTCATGCGGCATTCGCCAGAAAGGATAGCAAAGGGTATCCTAGTGCTGGTTTTCAGATGGAAAATGCATTGACTAGGGAGGAAACTTTAAAGGGTATGACAATTTGGGCTGCTTATTCTAATTTTGAAGAAAAAGAAAAAGGAAGTCTAGAAGTGGGTAAATGGGCTGACTTTGTTTTGTTTGACAAAGATATCATGAAAATCGAGGAGAGCGAAGTTTTAAAAATGAAACCTGTGACTACTTATTTAAAAGGCGTGAAAGTCAAATAAACCGCGAGTTTAGAGAGGGGTGTTCACAATGATATTGTAAACGCTCAGATTCTATTTGTTTTAATTTCATTTTTCATGTATTTTCTCTTTTTTGGTTCATAAGTATAACTAAATAATGCGCTTGTGTTTTATATTTATAAGTGGTACTGCATCTTTGGATTATCAAATTTTAGAAAATAGTAGAATTATGTGCGGGATATTAGCCATTATAGGAAAAGGAAAAGATGCGGAATCAGTAAGGGATCTTTCGAAAAGAATGTCACACCGTGGTCCTGATGAAAGTGATTTGCATGTCATGGAAAACGGATCTGTTTTAAGTCATGAACGTTTGTCGATTATCGATTTGCATTCAGGAAAACAGCCTATTCAAGGAAGTAATACTGCTTATGTAATCCATAATGGGGAGGTTTATAATTATCTAGCACTAAGAGATGGTATCTTGAAAGAGCACACTTTCAGAACCAAATCAGACTCGGAAGTAATTGTTCATTTATACGAAGAATTCGGTTATGACTTTTGTGATAAATTAGATGGCGATTTTGCTCTAGTCGTAATTAACGGAGATGATTTTGTCGCGGCACGAGATCCGTTAGGAGTAAAGCCTTTATATTACGGTTTAGATGAAAGGGGCAGGATTTATTTTGCTTCAGAAATGAAGTCTCTCGCCGATCAATGTAAAACGTTTTTCACTTTTCCTCCGGGACATTATTATACACAAAAGACAGGTTTTGTTAAGTATTACAAGCCCGTCTATGAAGATTATGAAAAGGCTGATCAAAATTTAGATTTAGAGTTAATCCGAAGTACTTTGATTGAGGCTACCCGCAAGCGCTTGATGAGTGATGTTCCTATTGGTGTGTTACTGTCAGGAGGATTAGATTCTTCCTTAATCTCTGCAATTGCAGCGAGATTATTGGCGGAGCAAGGGAAAAAGCTACATTCATTTTCGATCGGTTTAGATGCAGATGCTCCAGATGTATTAGCGGCAAGGAAAGTGGCTGATTTTTTAGCTACTGAGCACCATGAGATTTATTTTTCAGTTGAAGAGGGTATAAAAATATTGGATAAATTAATTTGGCATTTAGAAACTTACGATGTCACATCGATACGCGCTAGTACGCCAATGTATTTTTTATCAAAAGCTATAAGTGACTTAGGGGTTAAAGTAGTGTTGTCAGGAGAAGGGGCAGATGAGATTTTTGGAGGTTATTTATACTTTAGAAATGCTCCTTCGACCGCAGAATTCCAGAAAGAAATTATTGAAAGAGTTCAGAAATTATTTACTGCCGATTTGTTAAGGGCTGATAAATCTACGATGGCCCACGGACTAGAGGCCAGAGTACCGTTTTTAGACAAAGACTTCTTAGATGTGGCTATGCGGATTAATCCAGAAGAGAAACAGCCAAAAACGTATGATGGTATAGAAAAATACATAGTAAGAAAAGCATTTGATACTCTGGAAGACCCTTATTTGCCGGTAGAGGTGCTATGGAGGCAAAAAGAACAGTTTTCTGATGGAGTGGGATACAATTGGATTGATCGATTAATAGCCTACTGCGCTTCTCAAGTAACGGATGAACAGTTAGCTGGTGCAATTACTGAATTCCCGTACAATTCACCAATCACCAAAGAGGCGTATTTTTACCGATCCGTCTTCAATAAGCACTATCCCCAAGTTAGTGCGGCACAAACCGTTAGAAAGTGGATTCCAAAATGGCAAGAAAATCAAGATCCAAGCGGAAGAGCAAATGAGGCGCACGTAAAGGCGGATATTGAAATTGCTAAGGTTAGAGTAAATATTTAAGTTTCATGAAAAGCAAGGACGTTCTCTATTTTGAGAGCGTTTTTTTATGCGAAAAACCAACGTTTTGTTAATAACTTAACATCTTAATAGGCTATTTTAACGGTAATTTAGTTTACATTTTTATATATTTGCGTGTTAGACAAAATTACATTATTTAGAAGAAATCATATGAGCGAAGAAATCAAAAAGGACAATTATTCAGCGGATAGTATTCAAGCATTAGAAGGAATGGAGCATGTAAGAATGCGTCCATCGATGTATATTGGAGATGTGGGGGTTCGAGGACTTCATCATTTAGTTTATGAAGTAGTAGATAACTCAATCGATGAGGCAATGGGTGGGTATTGTGATACCATTATTGTTGATATCAATGAAGATGGTTCTATTACTGTTGAAGATAATGGCCGTGGTATTCCAGTAGGGATTCATAAAAAAGAAGGAGTTTCGGCACTAGAGGTTGTAATGACTAAAATTGGTGCTGGAGGAAAGTTTGATAAAGATTCTTATAAAGTTTCTGGTGGCTTGCACGGTGTGGGAGTGTCAGTGGTGAATGCACTGTCAAATCATCTTACAGCTATCGTTCATAGTGGTGATGGTAAAGTGTATCAGCAAGAGTATGAAAAAGGAAAAGCGCTATATCCAGTTAAACAAATTGGTGAGACTACAAAAAGAGGGACAATAGTTACTTTTTATCCTGATGAGACTATTTTTACTCAAACAACAGATTTTTCATATGATACGTTATCTGCGCGTATGCGTGAGTTGTCTTACCTTAACAAGGGAATCACAATAACATTTACGGATAAGAGAGAATTAGATAAAGATGGGAATTTTGTTTGTGAAATTTTTCATTCTGATGAAGGATTGAAAGAATATATTCGTTATTTGGATGTGAATCGTGAGCCAATTATTGCGCATGTTATCTCCATGGATAATGAAAAAGGGGAAATACCTGTTGAGGTTGCCCTGATTTACAATACAAGTTATACTGAAAATATTTTTTCTTACGTAAATAATATTAATACGCATGAAGGAGGAACGCACTTGCAAGGTTTTAGAACAGGTCTGACTAGATCACTTAAGAAGTATGCGGATGCGTCTGGAATGTTGGATAAATTGAAATTTGATATATCTGGAGATGATTTTCGTGAGGGACTTACGGCTATCATATCCGTAAAGGTTGCAGAACCTCAATTTGAAGGACAAACTAAAACTAAACTTGGGAATAGAGAAGTTGTATCTCCTGTAAGTCAGGCGGTAAGCGAAATGATAGAAAATTATCTGGAAGAAAATCCAAATGATGCTCGAATCATTGTTCAAAAAGTAATTCTTGCAGCGCAAGCGCGTCACGCCGCTAAAAAAGCGCGTGAAATGGTTCAGCGTAAAACCGTAATGGGTGGCGGTGGATTACCAGGTAAACTTTCTGATTGTTCAGAGCAAGATCCTGCAAAATGCGAAGTGTATCTTGTCGAGGGAGATTCGGCAGGAGGAACTGCTAAGCAAGGGCGTGACAGGAAGTTTCAAGCGATTCTGCCATTACGTGGTAAGATTTTGAACGTAGAGAAAGCCATGCATCATAAAGTGTTTGAAAATGAAGAGATCAGAAATATATTTACTGCTTTAGGTGTTACCGTAGGTACGGCTGAAGATAGTAAAGCTTTGAATATGGAAAAATTACGGTACCATAAAGTAATTATTATGTGTGATGCGGATGTCGATGGTAGCCACATCTCTACTTTAATATTAACATTCTTTTTCCGATTTATGAGAGAGCTTATTGAAGAAGGGCATGTTTATATAGCTGCGCCACCTTTATATTTAGTTAAAAAAGGAAATAAGAAAGAATATGCCTGGAATGACGCTCAGCGTAATGAGATTAATCAAAGAATGGGGGGTAGCGCATCTATTCAGCGTTATAAAGGTCTTGGGGAAATGAATGCGGAGCAGTTGTGGGAAACGACAATGGACCCTGGTTTTAGAACCTTACGTCAGGTGACGATCGATAGTCTACCAGAAGCCGACAGAGTTTTCTCGATGTTGATGGGAGATGAAGTACCGCCTAGGAGAGAGTTTATTGAGAAAAATGCTATTTATGCAAATATTGATGCCTAATTAGGTTTATAAGGATCAACTAACTAACCAGAAATACATATATAAAAGATGAAAGTTACTATTGTAGGAGCAGGAAATGTAGGAGCAACTTGTGCAGACGTAATTTCTTATAGAGGAATTGCAAGTGAAGTAGTATTGTTAGATATTAAGGAAGGTTTTGCCGAGGGGAAAGCGTTGGATATTATGCAATGTGCCACTAATACAGGATTTAATACCAGAGTTTCGGGTGTTACTAATGATTATGCGAAAACCGCTGATAGTAATGTGGTTGTTATTACCTCTGGTATTCCAAGAAAACCAGGAATGACTCGTGAAGAATTAATAGGTATCAATGCAGGGATCGTCAAGATGGTGGTTGATAATGTATTGATTCATTCACCTAATGCTATTATAGTAGTAGTTTCCAATCCAATGGATACGATGACCTATTTGGCTTTAAAATCCACGGGACTACCAAAAAATAGAATCATAGGAATGGGTGGGGCTCTTGATAGCTCTCGTTTTAGAACCTATTTATCAATGGCGTTGGGTAAACCTGCAAATGATATTTCAGCAATGGTTATTGGAGGACACGGTGATACTACAATGATTCCTTTGACACGTTTAGCGTCTTACAATGGAATCCCGGTATCGCAATTTCTTTCAGAGGAAGCGTTGGAAAAAGTAGCTGCTGATACCATGGTCGGTGGAGCAACTCTTACTGGTCTCTTAGGAACATCAGCTTGGTATGCGCCAGGAGCGTCTGTTGCTTATTTAGTAGACAGTATTTTGAATGATCAAAAGAAAATGATTGCTTGTTCTGTTTTTGTTGAAGGAGAGTATGAGCAAAATGATATTTGTATCGGTGTTCCCTGTATAATAGGTAAAAATGGTGTTGAGGAAATTATTGAGATTGAGTTAAATGATAAAGAAAAAGCAACTTTTGCTAAAAGTGCAGAGGCAGTTCGTGCAATGAACGATGCGCTGAAATCAATTTTAGCCTAATATTCTGTCATATAATTAACGAAGACTGCACTTTTGCAGTCTTTTTTTTGATTTTAATTAACAAATAAATTGGTTAATCTTAACCTTAATGATATATTTGCTCGGTTGAAAAATAATAATATAATTCTTGGTTTTTCTTTTTAGAATTGAAATCGAAGTCAAGAGTTGTTTATTAAGAGTTGAAAATAAATAAATTTAAAATAATTAATTTTTAGTAATAATGCAGAATAAAGGACTTATTAAATTTTTCGCAATTCTATTTGCATTGGTGAGTATTTACCAACTTTCTTTCACTTTTGTCGCAAACAAAGTAAAAAATGATGCAAAAGCATTTGCTGCAGGTAATTCTGACAAAGAAGCAAGATACTTGGATTCCATTGGTAAGGAAAACGTGTTTAATCTTGGATTTACAAATTTCAACTTTGATGAGGTTAGTGATAAGCAAATCAATAAGGGTCTTGACTTAGAAGGTGGTATAAATGTAATACTTCAAATTTCTGTTAAAGATATACTGAAAGGGCTATCTAGTAATTCTAAAAACCCTGTATTTAACAAGTCATTAGCAGATGCGACGGCTAACATACAAGGGAATACGTCCTATTTAGATAAATTTTTTGATGCTTTTGAAGCAAATTCGAAAGGTACTGTAAAGTTAGCTGCACCAGATATTTTTGCAAACAGAAGTTTACAAGGAGAAGGTGGTGTAGATTTTCAAATGACAGACTCAGAGGTGCAAAAGGTCATCCGTAGAAAAGTTGACGAATCTGTAGAAAGTGCTTTTGGGGTTTTGAGAAAAAGAATTGATAAATTTGGTGTTACTCAACCTAACATTCAAAAATTAGGAGAGTCTGGACAAATTCTTGTTGAACTTCCTGGTGCTAAAGATGTAGATAGAATAAAAAAATTATTGCAGAGTACGGCTCAATTAGAGTTTTGGGAAACGTACAAGATTGAAGAAATGGGTAATTTCTTAATGGCTGCAAATGAGACATTGAAGAAAACTGAAATTACTACAGTAGAATCAAAGCCAGTAGTGAAAGATTCTTTGAGTGCTTTATTAACAAACGGTGGAGATTCAGCTGCAACTAAAAAAGGCAATAACCCTTTGCTTGACAAAATTATTGCACAAGGTGGTGGACCTGTTTTAGGTCTTTTCTCACCGAAAGACACAGCAACGGTTAACGGCTATTTTAAAAGACAAGAAGTTAGAAATTTACTAACAGCAGATCAGCGTTATGTTAAATTCCTTTGGGGAAAATTGACAATAATTAAAGGGGATAAAGATAAAGATGTTGAAGCGGTAGAATTATACGCTATTAAAGGAAATAGAGATAATGAACCTGCGATGAGTGGTGGAGTTGTTACTGACGCTAAAGATACATTCGATCAGTCAGGTAAACCTGCTGTTTCGATGCAAATGAATGGGCAAGGAGCAAAAGGTTGGGAAGAATTAACAGGCAGAGCTTATACGCAAAAAAGTAATATCGCTATTGTTCTTGATAATATCGTTTATTCTGCGCCAGGAGTATCTAGCGGACCAATAGCGGGGGGGAGATCTGAAATTTCTGGATCGTTTGACGTAACAGAAACTAAGGATTTAGCTAACGTACTTAGAGCGGGTAAACTTCCGGCATCGGCTGATATTGTGCAGTCAGAAGTGGTAGGACCGTCCTTAGGTCAAGAAGCTATAGATAATGGTACAAATTCTGCTATTGTAGGATTGCTTTTAGTGTCGCTTTGGATGATGGTTTATTATGGTAAAGCTGGTTGGTATGCTAATATTGCATTAGCGGTTAACTTATTATTCCTTTTTGGAATTTTGGCAAGTTTAGGTGCGGTTCTTACATTGCCTGGTATTGCAGGTATCGTTTTGACAATGGGTACAGCAGTGGATGCCAATATTATTATCTATGAAAGAGCCAAGGAAGAATTACGAGATGGGAAATCATTAGATGAGGCAGTAAAGGCTTCTTACAGTTGGACAGGAGCGATGCGATCTATTGTTGATGCAAACGTTACTCACATTTTAATTGGTGCGGTGTTATTCATTTTTGGTTCAGGACCAATAAAAGGTTTCGCAACTACATTGTTGATTGGTATTATAACATCATTGTTTACTTCAATTTTTATTGCAAGAATCTTTATTGATAAAAACATTGCTAAAAAAGCTAATTTAACATTCGTAACTAATTTTTCTAAAGACTTTTTCACAAATTTCCATTTCGATTTCTTGAAAGTTAAAAAATGGACATATTTGTTTTCAGCAGTTGTAGTAGTAGTTAGTATTGTTTCATTGGCGACAAACAAATTAGATCAAGGTGTTGATTTTGTTGGTGGAAGAACTTTTCAGGTTCGTTTTGAAAAACCAGTGGAAGCTGGTCTCGTAAAAGAGGAGCTTACTGCGGTGTTCGGAAGTGCTGAAGCGAAAATATTTGGTAATGATAATCAGTTAAAGATTACGACTAAATACAAAGTTGAAGAGCATGGTATAGAAGCGGATCAAGAGGTAAATAAATTATTGTTCCAAAGTTTAAAACAACATTTTGCAGCAGACTTAACATACGATAAATTCATAAATGCTTACCCAGGTAAAGTATACGGTGTTGTACAAGCATCAAAAGTTGGACCTACTGTAGCCGAGGATATTAAAACGAATGCATACTGGGCTGTTCTAGGTGCGATGCTGATTGTATTCTTATATTTGCTAATTAGTTTTAGAAAATGGCAGTATGGTTTAGGTGCAATCGCAGCTGTGGCGCACGACGTTATCTTTGTATTAGGTATTTATTCTTTATTTTATAAGATTATGCCTTTCGGAATGGAAATTGACCAGCACTTTATAGCGGCTATACTTACCGTTATCGGGTACTCAATGAATGATACTGTAATTGTATTTGACAGAGTTCGTGAATTCTTGGATGGAAAAACGAAGGGTACTTTTCCTGAAATCGTAAACAAATCAATTAACTCAACAATGTCAAGAACAATCAATACTTCATTAACAATGATAGGTGTATTGGCAATAATGTTTATTTTTGGTGGAGAGTCTATTAGAGGATTTGTCTTTGCAATGCTTATCGGTATTGTTGTTGGAACATATTCTTCTTTATTTATTGCAACTCCAGTGTTGGTAGATACAATTTCAAGAGAGGATAAGAAATTGATTGAAGAGCAACATCAAGAAAGTTAATATTTATCTCGCATAATATTAAAAAAGGCCCAACACACGTTGGGCCTTTTTTTTGTGTCTAATCCCGTATTAAATAATTTTTAAATAGTAGTAGACCTGTTGTATATTCAGTATATTCTAAGTAATTTATTTTTAGAACATTAGGCCTTAAAGTAAACCGCTTTGAAATTAAACGTACATGTAACTAATATAAGTTTTTTGATATCAAGCGAGTAGTAGTACGCTTTGAAGTAAAATCGATGCTAAATAGTGGTGTCTGCGCATACGCTATAATTCTTGCCGTTATAACTAACATGAAATATACCTCTGCGGTGAAGCATAATCTTAAAGTTAGTACTGAGAGTTGTCTTGGGAAAATCGGGGCAAAAGAACTTTAGTGATGCACTATTCGTTATTTTCAGATAGAGTTCATTACGCCGCTAAAGTAAATTAGAATTTATAAGTACCTGATTATTTGTTTAGTCTATAATAGCCTTAGTGGTGTATAGACATTCGGTATTAAAATTTTGGGGAGGAGATGTTTTCGAT
>JBLIKD010000002.1:0-46129 GCA_047636275.1 Flavobacterium sp.
AAACGAAAGATCTCGAACCCACTTATCCCTTAATTATTTTTTCTGTTGAAGCCCTATTGGGTTTCTTCATTCGTCTATTTTCAATCAAAGTCAAAGACTTTGCTTCAAAATCCATAGTACAGAACCAATTTCAATCTTTTACATAAAAAGTAAAATCGCTTTCACTTAATAAACAAAAATCTAGCCTTCCTTGTACATTTGAAGTACAGCTTTTATACTACACATTAAAGGATTCTAACTGTAAGATATAAACGTAAAGCATTGTTTTTTAGATTAGCTAAATTTATCCCTACTCCCCAACTTTTGAGATTGACCCATTTTTATCGCTCCACAGGTTTTCGACTTGATCCCAAACCAATCTTACACAAAATCAAAAAAGCCATCCGTAGGTTCTGAATAAATTCAGAAACATGGAAAGCTTTTCATTGGTCTAACTACTAAACCCGGTCTCGTTGCTACCAACTTGACCAAACAACACAACTAACTTTAGATACTTTGATTGGGCAAAAAAGCCTTTCCGTTAAGAAAGGCTTTCCCAATATTGCGGTCTGGACGGGACTCGAACCCGCGACCCCCTGCGTGACAGGCAGGTATTCTAACCAACTGAACTACCAGACCTCAGCGTTATTGCGGTGGCAAAGATACGATTACTTTCGACCTACACAAGCGTTTACAATTAAAAAAAAATATTTTCTAGATTGATTATCCAAAGTTTTGTTTTTCAGCTAAATATGTCGACAAAACTTTTTCGAAATTATCACTGACATTCACTGGAACGTACTTAATCTTATTTTGAGCACAGCTTAAAGCTAACTTTTTAAAATACAAAGTAGCCTGTTTTTCATATTCCTGCTTGACATTGTCAGAAAAAACCGAAACGGTTTCACCGGTCTCCACATCAATAAACTTTCTAGGAGTATTATCAAAGTCAAACTTGAGTTCTGTCCTAGTGTCTACAACATGAAATAACACTACTTTATGTTTGTTATGTCTTAAATGTTGTAGCGCACTAAACAAAGCATCATCATCTCCGGAATCGGATTGAAACATATCCGTAAACAATATAATCATGGATCGCCTGTGCATTTTCTCAGCTATCTGGTGTAAGAAGCGGATAGCATCTGTGCTTTTTTTGACCGTGGGAGCTACTAATAGGTTCTCAAGCGCATTTAATACCATTCTGTGATGACGATCACTGCCTTTTTCAGGAGCATAATACTCATAGGTATCAGAAAAAACACTTAACCCTATTGCATCACGCTGTTTCTTTAATAAGTTCATTAAAACTGCTGATGCCAAAACGGAGAAGCCTATTTTATTTTCGTAGAAATTTTGATTCGTTTTTACCTTGGGGTAATGCATTGATGAGGAATTATCAATAATGATATGGCAACGCAAATTAGTTTCTTCTTCAAAGCGCTTTGTATACAAGCGATCTGTCTTGGCAAATAATTTCCAATCAATATGCTTGGTGCCTTCACCGACATTATATACTTTATGTTCCGCAAATTCGGCCGAAAAGCCGTGAAACGGGCTCTTGTGCATCCCAGATATAAATCCTTCCACAACCTGGTTGGCTACTAATTCAAGATGTCGAAAACTCGAAATTTTTTCTGTTTGTGTTTCAATCTTCATATCTCAAATGTATTAAAAGATTGAATGATTTAAAAACTAAAAGATTAGTTATAACAATATAAAACCTCAGCAAATTAAAGTTGAAACAAAAAAAAGGTTTGACTTGAGCCAAACCTTTGATCTGAATTTACAAAAATTCTATATAAATTGTAACCTACTGGTTACAACAACGCGTCTAAACTATCAGCGTAAGTTTGCTTAGGAGCTACTCCTACTTGCTTCCCTACTACTTCACCGTTGTGAAAAATCAATACCGTTGGAATATTTCTAACACCATATTTTGCTGCAAATTCTTGGTTTGCATCCACATCCACTTTTCCTACGACAACTTTTCCGTCGTATTCCGTACCCAACTCGTCAATAATTGGTCCTACCATTCTACAAGGACCACACCATGCTGCCCAAAAATCCACCATAACTGGTTTATCCGATTTCAAAACTACTTCTTCGAAAGTAGCGTCTGTTATTGCTAATGCCATAATTTTTTTCTTTAAAATTTACAGTTTTAATTTCATTTAAAACTCGTATACAAATCTAGACATTTAAACTAAATGAAACACTATCTGCAAATTAGTTTTGATTATATGTGCATTAGCAATCCTTATTAACCTCTCTTTCCTTACACTATGCTATTCATCGTCAGTAGGATATTAACACCTTAGAGACAGTAAGACGGCTTATCCAATCGCCACTTCCACTGCCCAAAAAATTTAGCGAACGACAAGGTTGATACCATACCTGAAATTACTGTCCTCAAAAAACGAAAAAGGCTGTCAAAACGAAAATAATATAATTACTTTTGTTGTGTAATTACAAACTATATTTCAAACCCAAAGTCAAGCCTAGTCCACTAATCCCGACGTACGAACTCAATTCTTCCATTGGTTTTGTTGAATCATATCCGCTCTCGTTATATTCTCTATTATTAGAATTTGAATCTAAACGAACTACGTAATCAGTGTGAATTGCAGCATATGACGCTTGCCTAAAGCCGGTTGTAGTATTTAGCTTATCTACCCCATTTTCTTTATAAACTTTAGTTTCTTTGGTTTTTCCGTGAACAGTAAAATTACGGTATTCCAACTCGGCATAAGCAGAGATGTGTTTCCCTAATTTATATGAAGTCCCTATCGCTGACATAAAACCTAAAGTTGGATTTGGCTCCACTACATCTTTTGAAAAAGCCTCCGTTTTTGCAACTTGATTAGCACCTACAAAAGTTCTATACTCTCTGCTTGTCTCTATGTCTAATGTACCGTGAACTGGCACGATAACTCCCACTTTAGTATAGGACTCAAAACCGGCATGTTCTCCTAAAAACAAAACCAAAGCCGGAGCTAAATCAAAAGCAGTAATTTGTCCTTTTGCAGTAAAACTTACATAAGTTGCTGCTAGACTTGTGGCTGGATCATACGAAATAAGTCTATTTGTTGTTTGTGCCATTGTTTTATCAGTACTAGAATAATAATTAACACCCATTTCAACACCCAAGCGAGTATTAAATCTGTAACCCGCAGTTATTCCAGTTCTAAAACCTTCCCCAAACGAACCAGTTACACTTTCTCTCGAAGTCAATTTATTATTTGCTAAAGTACCCACATAAACATCTCTGTTTGGCAATTGACCGCCTACAACTGGAAACTCGGTTGAGGCAGTTTGTGTGAAATAAGATCCACCCGCCTTAAAATACCAACTCTCTTTATTGCTTTCTTTTTTTTCAGTTTGTCCTATCATTGTTATAGAGCAAACCATTAGTCCTAATAAAAATAGATTGTTTTTCATGATTACTACTTTTTTTTACCCAAATTACAACGTTTTACCTCTTTTACTCCGGTATTTTTGAAAAGAAGATGACTTTTAAAAACAACTACTATTCATTCGTTTTAAAACCGGTTAATTAACCCAAAAACGAATCGTTTTTGTTATTAAAAAAGACATTTTCAAAACTTATTACAAACGAATTTATATTTTACTCCAAGACATTATGGTGTGATGCTTTGGAATATGAAAACCGTGCAACGCGAATGAACCCTATTAAACATACAATCGGAACTACCATGACGATTCCAAACGCTAGTCGCTTTGACTGTACAAACTAGTAATCTAATTCAGCTTAAAGTTAACCTGCATTTTCTCTAACTCCATTAATAACTCATTAGAAATTTTTATTTTCAGTTTTCTGCTGGCCATCGTTAATTTAGTGACGACCTTAATTTCCTCCACTTCAACAACAGAAGCAGCGGTTTCCGTCTCTGCAGATTCAGATACTTCCATAGCATCATTTTCATCAACAAAATCGTCTACTTCCTTTTCAATAACGATTGGCGCAACTTCCCTTGTTTTTTTCACTTTTTCTAATTCCATAATTTCAAAAGTCACTAGATTATCTCCTTTATTTTCGAAAAAAAGATGCCCTAGCTTATGGATAAAATCGGGATCCAAGTCGCTTATATTGAGTAATACGATCAGCTTCTTTGCAAAATCATCCAACACGTCCTGTAAATATTGTACTAATGTAAATTGTATCCTTGGTTCACTTTTTTTACCTGTATCCTGATTGACCCAACCCTCTTTGACCAATACTTTCATATAGGTAAAATTGTTTTGAATAAAAAAATGACGGAACTTTAGGTATTCTTCTCCAAAGATTTTAAACTCATAGCTTTCGTCATATCCTTCTAAGGTAAATATTCCCCAGCCTTTTCCATTTTTAGCTATCCTGTGCTGTACGTCATTTATAATTCCACCAAAGGTCAAATTCTTACCCACATGATGTTCTAGACTTCTCAGTGCTTCGAGCTTAGCATTACAAAAATACTTCATCTCAAATTTGTAATCATCTAATGGATGTCCTGATATATATATTCCTACTACCTCTTTCTCTTTGGCCAGTTTTTCCATAGTACTCCAGTCCTCACATGGTGGTATGATCGGTTCAGCAATTTGAACATCACTACTTTCCCCGAACAGACTTACCTGCGACGAGTTTTCATTTTCTTGAAACTTAGCGCCATACCTTATCGCTTTTTCATAAAAAGTAATTCCATCACCCTCATCATGAAAATATTGAGATCGCAACGTTCCCGAAAAGGAATCAAAACCACCCGCCAAAATTAAGTTTTCCAATGCTTTTTTATTGGCCGCACGCAAATCGATGCGTTTAGTCAAATCAAAAACCGACTTGTACTTCCCGTCTTTTCTATTTTGAACAATGGTAGCTACTGCTCCAGCTCCAACGCCTTTAATAGCTCCCATCCCGAAACGGACCGCATAATTATCGTTTACAGTAAATTTATAGTGGGACTCATTTACATCTGGTCCTAATACTTCAAGTCCCATTCGCTTACATTCCTCCATAAAGAAAGAAACCTGCTTGATGTCACTCATGTTATTAGACAATACTGCGGCCATATATTCAGCAGGATAGTTAGCTTTTAAATAAGCTGTCTGATAGGCAATCCACGCATAACAGGTAGAGTGCGACTTATTAAACGCATATTGAGCAAAGGCTTCCCAGTCTTTCCATATTTTTTCTAGCTTGTCTTCCGCATGTCCTTTAGCTACAGCCTGACTGATAAATTTAGGCTTCATTTTATCAAGGACATCTTTTTGCTTCTTCCCCATCGCTTTACGTAAAACATCGGCATCACCCTTTGAGAAATCAGCTAGTTTTTGGGATAAAAGCATCACCTGTTCTTGATAAACAGTGATCCCATAGGTATCTTTCAATAATTCTTCACAGGCCTCAAGATCATAAATAATCTCCTCTTCTCCATTTTTCCTTTTTACAAAACTCGGGATATAAGCAATTGGACCTGGACGGTATAACGCATTCATGGCAATTAAATCCGGAAAAACCGTTGGCTTCAATTCCTTCATGTATTTCTGCATTCCAGCAGATTCATATTGAAAAATCCCCACCGTTTCTCCACGTTGGAATAGCTCGTATGTTTTTAAATCATCTATAGGAAACGCATCTGGATCGAGATCGATACCGTTTCTGTATTTTACTAATTTAACTGTGTCTTTTATAAGGGTAAGAGTTTTCAAACCCAAGAAATCCATTTTCAACAATCCTGCAGTTTCCACCACGGAGTTGTCAAACTGTGTGACATACAAATCGGAATCTTTTGCGGTAGCCACGGGAACAAAATCAGTAATATCACTTGGCGTAATAATCACCCCACAGGCATGTATTCCCGTGTTTCTTAAATTCCCTTCCAACACTTTTGCTTGCTGAATAGTTTCGCCCCCTAAATCGTCTTCTCCTGCCAGAGCGATCAATTCTTTAATTTTATCGTACTCTTCCGGACGAACTGCTTTTTTTATTAAGGCTTCATCTTCACTTAAAAATCGAGCCAAATTCCATTTTCCAGGCATCATCCCTGGAATTAATTTTGCGATTTTATCAGCTTCAAACAAAGGCAAGTCCAATACACGCGCTGTATCTCGAATAGCCGATTTGGTAGCCATTTTACCATATGTGATAATTTGCGCTACCTGTTTTGATCCGTATTTTCTAATCACATAATCCATTACACTGCTTCGCCCTTCATCATCAAAATCAATATCAATATCGGGTAATGACACACGATCGGGATTCAAGAAACGCTCAAAAAGCAGATTGTACATCAATGGGTCAATATTTGTAATTTTCAAGCAATACGCCACTACTGACCCTGCTGCCGATCCACGTCCTGGACCTACCGAAACGCCCATACTTCTGGCTTCGGCGATAAGATCCTGTACAATCAAAAAATAACCCGGATAACCGGAGTTAGCAATAGTTAGTAATTCAAAATCCAAACGTTCCCTAATCACTTCTGTAATTTCAGGATATCTTCTATTTGCTCCTTCGTAAGTAAGATGTCGCAAATATGCATTTTCTCCACGAACTCCTCCATCAACAGTATCTTCTGCAACGAAAAACTCCTCTGGAATATCAAATTTGGGTAATAAAACCTCCCGTGCCAGATTGTATATTTCAATTTTATCCACGATTTCCGATAAATTCCAAATCGCTTCCGGCAAGTCAGTAAAGAGTTTTTTCATCTCCTCCCCTGTCTTGAAATAGTATTCCTGATTAGGCAAACCATACCGATAGCCACGACCACGACCTATTGGTGTCGTTTGTTTTTCACCTTCGCGCACACACAGCAAAATATCGTGTGCATTCGCATTTCCTTTGTCTATATAAAAAGTGTTATTCGTAGCCACTATTTTCACTTCATGTTTTCTAGCCAAAGAAATCAAGGTGGTGTTCACCCTATTTTCATCCTCCTGATTGTGACGCATCACCTCCATATAGAAGTCTTCTTGGAACTCTTCCTTCCACCACAACAAGGCTTCTTCAGCTTGGTTTTCACCAAGATTTAGAATCTTATTTGGAATTTCTCCATTAAGATTTCCAGACAACACAATGATATCTTCCTTATACTGCTGAATGACTTTCCTATCAATT
Source organism: Flavobacterium sp. (assembly GCA_047636275.1). GTDB lineage: Bacteria > Bacteroidota > Bacteroidia > Flavobacteriales > Flavobacteriaceae > Flavobacterium. The sequence goes on from JBLIKD010000002.1 coordinate 7,097, forward strand.
CTGGGCACATAATAAAAACCCTGAGTGTAGGCTATTGAAGACATTTTAGCCAAATTATGATAGCCTTTTTTGGTCTTTGCTAAAAGCACTATTTGGTATCCGTTGTCCTTGCGAGTTTTGTCTTTATGATTTTCACAAACATAAAACTCACAACCCACAATAGGTTTCATGGGAACCTCCGTAGGTTCTTCGCCATTTTCGATTAATGCTGCATTTTTGACCTCAGCCGCTTTATTGTGGTTTAAGATATCACGAACAAAGTGAAAAGCACCCATCAAGTTGGCATGATCTGTCATGGCAACTGCAGGCATTTTTTCCTTTGAAGCCGCTTTAACAAGCTGCGGAATACTTATTGTAGATTGTAAAACAGAAAATTGGGTGTGGTTATGTAAATGCACAAAGTCTGTATCAACCAGTACTTTTTTATTTTCAGAAAGCTTCGCCTTCGAAACCGTAGCCGTTTGTTTTTCGCCGAACTGCTGACGAATGGCATCGGAAGCCTCTTTTAAATTGATATGTTTTAACCCTATAAGAGTAATCTCTCTTGGATTCTTATTTTGGAATTCCTGAAAATAACCAGCCGGCACATCCAGTTGCTCTTTAGTATAATTCTCTCTTCGAATCAATTCTAAGAAACAACGCGTCGTTGCCTCAACATCGGCGGTCGCATTATGCGCTTCCCCAAAACCTTTGTTAAAAAGAAAACTATGTAATTCAGTTAATGTGGGTAATTTAAATCGTCCTCCACGACCACCGGGCAATTTTAATAATAAAGCGGTGGCTTCTGTACAAGTATCAAGAATAGGCATTTTACTCATTTGGCTATCCAGTTCCAAACGATAAAATTCAGAACCCATAATATTCAGGTCGAAACCTAGATTCTGACCTACAATGAATTTAGCTTTACCCAGCGCCTCATTGAATTTCTCCAAAACAGCCGCTAAGGGGATGCCTTTCTCTGCTGCTAATTCAGTAGAAATACCGTGAATTCGCTCCGCATCATAAGGGATATTAAATCCATCAGGTTTTACTAAATAATCTTGGTGTTCGATGAGTTTCCCCATATCATCATGCAGCTGCCAAGCGATTTGTATGCAACGTGGCCAGTTTTCCGTATCGGTAATAGGCGCGTCCCAGCGCTTTGGTAATCCTGTAGTTTCGGTATCGAATATTAAGTACATAAGCTCCTTGCCAGTCCCACAATTTGCGGGAAGCCCAAATCGTTTGGATTTCGACCGTGTATTTAACTGGTTTTTAACACTTTAAAATTAGTAAAAGTCAAAAAAATAGAACTTCAAATTTAGGTTTTTTTGGGGTAAATAAACGGCTAAGTTATCAACAATCCAAAAAATTATAAATAGAAATATTCTTTTTTATACGTCCAAAATTATGAATTTGGATTTAGAACTATTTTTATATGTATTCCACTTTATATGTTTCAAAAAAAAGTTTTTTTTAATCTCGGAATTAAATAAAGTAGCGAATTTTATTTTTTCTGTTGACACAAAAATAGATTAATAAAAACAAAGAAAGCTGTTTCGTAAGACACGAAACAGCTTTCCTTGTTTGATAGCGAATTATTACGCAGGCATCATTTCAACCATATTGTTTGTGTTACTTTTTTGACTAGCCAAATCCCACTTGAGACTTTGTTCGTAGTGATGTATTTTATTCCCATCTAATGGATCCATAACCATCAAGTAAATCCATTCATTATCCAATAAGTTTTTAAGATGTTCGTTCCTTAATAAGATATCGCTTACCCTTGCTACCGGTGCCTGTATGACGACAGATAATCGCAGTGGCTGGTGGTACATTTCTAAGTCTGATTCCATTACTGACTGAAGAGGAAGTCCCATTTTTATGTCTCCCCCATTTCCTTGGACCACAGCAAATTTACCGGTGATATTATGGGTTATTTTAGACCCCCCGCCAAAAACGATATTATCAACAGTTGAAAAATAATAGTGGTTGTTTATCCACTGAGTTACGACCATAGGGCCTTGCATGATGGCTTCAAGTGCTTTCCCGCTTTTATCTTTTTCCCAATTATAAGAATGTAGAAAGCAACGTCCGTCTAGATTGTTGCTTTTAGTTAATTCTCTCGAACCGACAATAAACCCTGCATTTTTAGCCAAGCCCCACTCAGGTCTAGTTTCTCCCCAGTTGTTCGATTTTTTATTAGCCAAAGCAATACTATTATTACTAACAGCCAGCCTTTCTTGAGTTGCCGTTTGCTGCGTTTTTAGCAATTTTAATTTCAACTTTTGCAATTGATCACTATGAGAGTCTGGAACCTCTGAGTCGAAAAGTACTATCTCATCTGTAGTGGTATTGTGTTCTCCTCCAATAAAGATAGTACTAGCCGGAATTTCAATATCGTGATTCTCTTTCAAGGCTTGACGTACTTCTGGAATATTTGCGATTTTTGCGAGCATCCTTGCATTATGCCTACCAGAACTTGCTGCACAGGCTCCACAATCTAAACTAGACCCAAAAGGATTATTTGCCGAATGGCTTCCATGACCTATAAAGAGTACTAATGGGGCAAGTTTCTCCCATCCCATTAAGTCAAAAGCACCTTTTACAATCGCTACCTGTTCTACTAGAGGAGCAGCTACATTTACCTGTTCACTGGTACACGTGTTCCTAATCTGTGGTTCAAAAACAGATTCGTATGCCGCAGTATTCTTATTACTAAAACGGTATAAATAACCTGGTATGAGTGTTCTTGCTAGTAAAGACATTCCATAAAAGAAGCCCGCGCCTTCAACATATCCAAAGGCAGAAGGAAGCATGTTTTTCATTCTTTTTAAAAAATACTCCTTAAAGTTCAAAACAGCATTTTTTTGCTTGTAAACTAGTGCCTTTGCAGTCTGATTCTGCTGCGGAATTTCTACTACATGGTAGGCAGAGTTTAAAATAGGGGGGCATGATTTGCGTGTTAAGCCCTCTTTTAAATCTTCATAATCCATCGCAATTCCAAAAAAACCTGCATATCCAAACGTTTCGTAATGCCCTTTATTTTCTATATGTCTTCGAATTAACTCTGATCTAGTATCAATACAAAACACCAATTGAGCATCTGGAACTTGGTCTTCTTTTTTGGCTCTTGAAGTACTTATTTGTTGGTTGTCTAATACTTTTACAAGTTCTTTTTGCCAGCTTTTTTCCCATGCTTTTAACCAAATATACTGTAGCTTCGATAGCGAGGAAATAGCTAAAGTATCATTGTCTTCCGGATAAATTTCAGCATCTATTTTTTTAGCTACCCACAACCGAACTGCTAAGTAATCTTCTAACGTGATAGGATATTCTTGTTGCCATTGTGAATCATAAGTAGTTCTGTGATTTATGTATCCCACCCAACCCGGTAATGCGGCTAAGTGAGATGTAAATATTTTGGTAAAATCAGTTAAGGAATAACCGTTCATCGTTGCAACAAGTGCCTCCATTTTTGTTTTTGGGATTTCGCTAATAGTCGTTTTGGGCATATCAGTGTCATATACAGCCAGTCTGCGCCAAGCGTTATAAAACCCTTCGTTTCTATTGGGCATTTCCCATTCTGCTAAACCTTCATCCATAAAGGCGGCAAGCCATTTTGCCATGATTCGGTCTAAATCATGATGGCTGTTTTTAAAATCGCTTTTTTTATGAGATCCCATTTGCTGCAAATAACACTCGGGAGATTCTAACAATTGGTTTTCTTCAAGCAGTTTTAAAAGTATCGTTTCATCAATTTCACCCTTGTCCCATGCTTGGCGAAATAACGTGGTTTCTGGAAACACATTCGCATTTAGTAATTTTCGGGCCTTATTGACTGCTTTTTCAAAAGGCATTCCCTCATAACCTGATAACGGGTTCGAAGTTACGAAAGAATACAAAGGCCACGTCTTTCCTACAACTTGAGATGCTTCTTCTATACTTTTTTGAATGATGGAATTAATCATAATGATTTCGCTTTATACATTAAAACAGTTTTTTTGTAGGGTTGAGATATATTTAACAATTTAGCATAGAGCCATGGATAGTTGCGGTAGATACCTAACTTCATTATAAAAAAGCCAACCAGGAAAAGGATCCCAAGTACTATTTCAATTGCAGATAACGATAATGGCACAGCTACCATTGGCATATCACTCATTAATATCGTTACTCCCTTATAAATTACCGCATAGGTTACCATACCACAGACAAATAAAAGTGGCGGCAAAAATGACTTTTGAAAAAGGCTTAGGCTTTGTTCTTTAACAATATTGTAGGTGGCCTGACCAACAGTAATAGCGACAATAAGCGTTAAAAAAATACTGCTATTTAATTCAGTACCTTTCCCTGTCAAATAGGCAAATAGAAAAGCACCTAAAGTCCCAAAAAAAAGCACAATTATAGCTTGCGCCCATTTTATTTTAATGGGTATTGGTTTTTGCGGTTTCGAATGCCCTATTTCCTCTCCTGCAGATAGAAATAAGTAGGCTTTATAAAATCCATGAAGTAGTAAGTGAACAACAGCCGCATTGAAAAACCCCAAACCACACTGCATAATCATGAAACCCATTTGGGCAATGGTAGAGCAGGCTAATTTTTGCTTCACATTTACCTGAAGAAGTTTAGTGAATTGAGCAACAACTGCGGTTAAACCTCCTATTACAAAGAGGATGATTAACGTATTCGAGGCAAATAGTACGGTTGAAAATAAGGCTAATAAAATTCCTGAACCGTTGACAAAACCCGCATGCATCAATGCCGAAGCTGGTGTTGGTGATGTCATAGCGGAAAGTAACCAACGATGAAAAGGATAAATAGCTGATTGTATTATAGCGGCCATGATAATACACAAAGCCGCAACAAAAGTTATGCTTTGAGACACGTTGCCTAGATTGGAAATAATCCCACTTAGGGTAATAGATTCTGTTTGAAAAGCCAATAGTAACACTCCAGTACTTAAGAAAAAACTGCCCGCTAAAAAATACTTTAAAGCAAATTTTGACGCTTCTCTTGCTTCACCCCATCGCGAATCTACTCCTATTAGCTGAGCCATAAAAACACCCATTAATAACCAAGTCGATACTAAAAGTGCCACATGGTTAGACATTACAAAAACCATAATAGAGAAAGTAAAACCTAAACACAACAATAAAAATTTAGAGTGGTATTCAAATCCCTTCAAATAATTTTTTCCGTAGCTACTTATAATCGCGCTGAAGAATGTTACAAGTGTCCAAATAAGTATCGTAAAGCCATTAATTCTCAAAACATCCCCATAATAAATTTCAGGAATAGTTGGAAAATTGTATAGTAAGTAAGTCAGATTACCTACAAACAATAACCATAACAAGTAGTTAATTATCTTGTTGATTAAAAGGGATAGATAATTTTTTAATACCATTTTTTTTTATTTTTGATTATCTACAATTGTGATTTCAAGAATCCCATTTATATTTAAATTACTTTTCTGATTTCTAGCGTCAGAGATAAAATCTTTGATTGCTTGCTTTTCTTTTTCAAGCTGATTAATGCGTTTATCTATTTCATCTGAATTGCTCTTGTGATTTTGTTCCCAGTTTTGAAGCCTTTGTTTTTGATGAAAATTAATTTTTTCCTCAATCAAAGACATAATTACATCTGAAGCTTCAGAAGGAGTAAAGTCTCCTTTTACCAATTGAAATTTTTGCTTAATTTTTTCCGGTTTTATTAATCCATTTGTATCCATAGCTGTGTTATTAATAATTAGACTTTAACTCTAGAACAAATATTACATATTAAATTCATAAATTTTTATTTATATTTGTTATACAATACATAAAAAAAATTATGGTTTGTCTATTGTGCTAACTTTCAATATTCCTAAAAAAATAGAAATCGCTCCTATTAAGAAAGCTTCAGAACAACTTACTCTGACGTATCAGCATAGCGAAAACTTCAAATCCATTTCCTGTTTTGCTGACTGAAACAACAAAAAACAAAGGTCCTCAAATCATGCCCGTAAAAAGTATTCCCATTTTACCAAAAACCCTCTCTTTGGCAAGATTGAAATCCAATAAACGACCTGTTTTAAATTATTTGGATGCCGTACTATTTTATCAAAATAAATAACTACAAAGGCAGGAAATAAAGAAACCTATACTAAGTAGAGCAGGATCAAAATAACGTATCTCTTAAAATGGAAAACAAACAATCACTCCGAAATATTCATTCAAAATAAACTACAACTGCAGTATTCCTAATAATAGTACTCATTTTAAGGTAAAATATAACAGATAATTATTTTACGAAAACAATATTTGCTTTGATAAAAGTCACATACCCTGATAATGAAAATACAATTAAAAAATCGGTGTAAAATGACCGATACGCAAAACGAAGCTAAAGGTCTCCGTAAAAACGGCTTGGGCATCGTATATAATGAATAATCCAAATTGACCGCTTTATTTCTTTTTTTAAATTTGTTTCCTTAGTTATCACCGCATTTAAATTTGTGGAATATTAGATAAAAAATACAAATTAAAACACATTAAAATGAGCACTACATTATTTGACAAAGTATGGGATTCGCACGTGGTGCGTAAAATTGAAGATGGACCAGATGTGTTTTTTATTGATCGCCATTTCATTCATGAAGTTACAAGCCCTGTTGCTTTTTTAGGTTTAAAAGAAAGAGGTATCTCGGTTTTATATCCAGAGCGTACTTTTGCCACTGCCGACCATAACACCCCAACTATAAACCAACATTTACCCGTTGAAGACCCTTTATCTGCTAACCAACTGCGAGCATTAGAAGAAAATTCTAAAGAATATGGGATTAGCCACTGGGGATTAGGAAACAAAAAAAATGGAATAGTCCATGTCGTAGGTCCTGAAAACGGAATTACATTACCTGGCGCTACTATTGTTTGCGGAGATTCACATACTTCCACACACGGTGCCTTTGGTGCTATTGCTTTTGGGATTGGTACGTCTGAAGTAGAAATGGTACTTTCTACGCAATGTATCATGCAACCAAAACCTAAAAAAATGCTTATTCACGTCGCTGGTGATCTTCAACTAGGAGTCACACCAAAAGATGTTGCATTATATATCATCTCAAAACTATCCACTTCAGGCGCTACTGGTTATTTTGTGGAATACGCGGGGAAAGTTTTTGAAGACATGACTATGGAAGGCCGTATGACCGTTTGTAATTTAAGTATCGAAATGGGAGCTCGTGGCGGAATGATTGCACCAGATCAAACGACATTTGATTATTTAGAAGGCCGTCTCTACACTCCGAAGGGGGAAGCTTGGAATACAGCGGTAGCCTATTGGAAAACATTAAAGACAGACGCTGATGCAAAATTTGACGAAGAGATCAACTTTGACGCTTCTGACATTGAACCTATGATTACTTACGGAACTAACCCAGGAATGGGATTAGGAATTTCTAAAAGCATCCCGAACTCAAAAGATGTTGTTGAAGGAGAAGAAACTTATGCTAAATCTTTAGGTTATATGGGATTTCAGCAAGGTGAAGCCATGATAGGAAAGCAGATTGATTACGTCTTCCTAGGAAGCTGTACCAATGGCCGTATTGAAGACTTTAGAGCTTTTGCCTCTATCGTGAAGGGAAGACAAAAAGCATCTAATGTTACGGCATGGTTGGTTCCGGGATCACATGTCGTGGAAGCACAAATAAAAGAAGAAGGCATTCTTGACATACTAACTGATGCTGGATTCGTACTACGCCAACCGGGATGTTCCGCTTGTCTGGCAATGAATGACGACAAAGTTCCCGCTGGTAAATATTCGGTAAGCACTTCCAACAGAAATTTCGAAGGACGTCAAGGACCTGGATCGAGAACATTATTAGCAAGCCCATTTATGGCCGCTGCCGCTGCCGTAACCGGAGTATTAACAGACCCACGAGATTTGATAGCCTCCTAATTTGCAAATGCAAATACTCTAAAATATAAACAAACGACAGTAGTAAACCTTTAAAAATGATTCCTGTAGTTTAAAACAAAACAAAAATGGCATACGATAAATTTAATATTCTTACCAGCACAGCAGTACCTCTTTCTATAGAAAATGTAGATACGGATCAAATTATTCCTGCTCGCTTCCTAAAAGCAACGGAGCGTGTTGGTTTTGGCGACAACCTTTTCCGTGATTGGAGATATAATAATGATGATTCTCCAAAATTAGATTTCGTTCTAAACAATCCTACCTACAGTGGGAAAATCCTTATCGGTGGAAGAAACTTTGGCTCTGGATCTTCCAGAGAACATGCTGCTTGGGCAGTTTACGACTACGGTTTCAGATGTGTGGTATCCAGCTTTTTTGCTGATATTTTCAGAAACAACTGTTTAAATGTTGGCGTACTTCCAGTGCAAGTGAGTGCTGCATTTGCGGATCGTATTTTCAAAGCTATCGAAGCAGATCCTACAACGCAACTAGAAGTCAACCTCCCAGAGCAGATCATCACATTGATGGCAACCGGAGAAAAAGAATCTTTTGATCTCTCCGGTTACAAAAAAGACAATATGATCAATGGATTTGATGACATCGACTATTTACAAAACATAAAAGAAGAAGTAGTAGCATTTGCAAATCAACTTCCCTACTAATAAAAATAAATAGGTAGTTCCTTTAGCTTCAACTTTGTTGTTGAGCTACCAAGCTGCTATTAACATTCAATAATATAAAAGCGTTCGATTCTAAGTCCTTCAATCCAAAATCGTAACAGCATCAAACTTAGAAATGGAAAAAAGAAAAATTGAAATAATGGATACGACACTGCGTGATGGTGAGCAAACCTCAGGAGTCTCTTTTTCTGCCGTAGAGAAGCTAACCATTGCGCAATTGTTACTGGAAGAATTAAATGTTGACCGAATCGAAATCGCCTCTGCACGTGTGAGCGAAGGCGAATTTCAAGGAGTAAAAGGGATAATGGCTTGGGCGAGCACCAAAGGATACGAAAACCGCATCGAAGTTTTAACCTTTGTAGACGGAGGACTTTCTATCGAATGGATGAAAAAAGCGGGAGCTAAAGTTCAAAATTTATTGACAAAAGGATCGATGAATCATTTAACACATCAACTTAAAAAGACACCCGAACAACATTTTACGGAAATTGCCCAAACAATAGCTTTAGCTTCAGCAAATAATATTGCCAGCAATGTGTATTTAGAAGACTGGAGCAACGGCATGCGAAACTCCCCAGACTACGTATTTCAATTCCTAGATTTTTTGTCAACGCAACCGGTTAAAAGAATACTACTACCTGACACATTAGGTGTCCTTATTCCCTCTCAAACCTTTGCATTTATTTCCGAAATCACATCGAAATATCCGAATATTCATTTTGATTTTCATGCTCATAATGACTATGATTTGAGTATCGCCAATGTGATGGAAGCCATAAAAGCAGGTATAAAAGGCTTACATGTTACGGTAAACGGAATGGGGGAACGAGCTGGAAACGCACCGCTTGAAAGTACCGTTGCGGTAATCAATGATTTCTTGCCTGAGATAAAAATTAATGTCAAAGAATCCTCACTATACTCGGTCAGTAAATTAGTAGAAACTTTTACGGGGTATCGAATTCCTGCTAACAAACCAGTAGTAGGAGACAATGTGTTTACACAAACCGCCGGGATACATGCTGATGGGGACAATAAAAACAATTTATATTTTAATGATTTGCTGCCCGAACGTTTTGGAAGAAAACGCAAATATGCTTTAGGAAAAACTTCCGGTAAGGCCAATATCGAAAAAAATCTTCAAGAGTTAGGTTTAAAACTAAATGCAGAAGATCTCAAATTAGTTACCCAAAGAATTATTGAATTAGGAGATAAAAAAGAAACCGTTACTCGGGAAGATTTACCTTATATCATCTCAGATGTTCTGGATAGCCACACCTATGAAGAAAAGATAATAGTCGAGTCTTACGTTCTCTCTCATGCGAAGGGTTTGAGACCTTCCACAACACTTTGTTTAAAAATAGACGGGGAAGTTATTGAAGAACACGCACAAGGAGATGGACAATTTGATGCTTTTATGAATGCATTGGCAAAGATATATAAAACCAAAGAGCTACAATTACCCAAACTTATTGATTATGCAGTACGAATCCCGCCGGGAAGTAGTTCTGATGCATTATGCGAAACCATTATCACTTGGACTAATAATGGAAAAGAATTTAAAACTAGAGGATTGGATTCTGATCAGACGGTTGCAGCAATCATTGCGACGCAGAAAATGCTGAATGTGATTCCCAACCCAACCCTCTCCGAAGACCAGATGAGCCTAACGGAGCTAGATAATAAAGAACTACAATCATAATGAACTATTAAAAATCAGGCTCCGCCACTGAACAGACTGAAGTGAAACAAAATATAATCCGCAATAGAATTTAGTGGAATTTATCTAATTAAACATAAACTTTTTCTGTAAAGCTTATCCGATGAAGAGCAGCGCAGAATGAAATAAAAAACGAACAACAACCCAATCCATCAACACCCATTTTCCCCTTCCTTCGGAAGGAGGCGTGAGGAGAAAAAACCTATAAAAAATGAAATACACTATCGCACTACTAGCAGGAGACGGAATTGGACCAGAAGTAATTAATGAGGCAGTTAAAGTTTCTGATGCTATTGCAAAAAAATTCAATCACGAAATCATTTGGACTCCAGCCTTAACTGGTGCTTGCGCCATTGATGCTGTTGGAGTTCCTTATCCAGATGAAACACACGACATATGCATGAAAGCAGACGCTGTTTTATTTGGAGCAATCGGACACCCAAAATACGATAACGACCCAACAGCAGCAGTAAGGCCCGAACAAGGCTTATTACTAATGCGTAAAAAATTAGGTTTATTCGCTAATGTACGTCCTACTTTTACGTTCCCCTCCCTGATTGATAACTCTCCTTTAAAGAGAGAGCGCATCGAAGGTACCGATTTAGTTTTCTTAAGAGAACTAACAGGCGGAATCTATTTTGGCGAAAAAGGAAGACTTGACGGAGGCGAAACAGCTTTTGATACTTGTACCTATACAAGAGCAGAAGTACAACGATTGGCAAAAAAAGGTTTTGAGTTAGCGATGACACGGACTAAAAAGTTATGTTGCGTTGACAAAGCAAATGTATTGGAAACCTCTCGTTTATGGAGAGAAACAGTACAAGCGATGGAAAAAGACTATCCAGAAGTCACTGTAAGCTACGAATTTGTAGACGCGGTGGCTATGCGTTTGGTACAATGGCCTAATTCCTATGATGTATTAATTACAGAAAATTTATTTGGAGATATTTTGACAGATGAAGCTTCGGTAATTTCCGGATCTATGGGATTAATGCCGTCAGCATCTGTTGGAGAACATACTTCTTTATATGAACCAATTCATGGCTCTTATCCACAAGCAACCGGATTAAATATTGCTAATCCATTGGCCACAATATTATCGGCAGCCATGATGTTTGAAGATGCTTTTGGATTAAAAGAGGAAGCGGAAGCCATTAGAACAGCGGTTAACAAGTCGTTAGAACAAGGAATTGTTACCGAGGATTTAGCCAAAAAAGGAGCAACCGTCTATAAAACAAGTGATGTTGGAGATTGGCTAGTTGCCCATTTGTAACCTAAACAAGAATGCAACGGGCGGAAAACTTAGCTCTAAAACTAATAACCAACTAACTATTTCCAAGCAAACATGCTGTCAATTTACATTGGCAGCATGTTTCATTTTATAACTCAAGAGAATAATTCCTTTTTTACCCTATCAACATATGTACATCTAACACGGTCTTTAGTTTTCTGAATGGAAAACAAGACGGAATTACGTTTGGCTATTTTTTAGATGTACAAATAAAAGATTCCCACAGCTATAATGTCGGCAAAAGTTATGGAAAGCATTTTGGTTATTGGGAAAATGGACATCAACAGTTTGACTTCATTTATAACAATGACAAACAGGAAGGACTTCAAAAACAATGGTATGAAAGCGGAACACCTTATTCCTTTTTAACTTTTAAAGACGGTAAGGAAGACGGCATGCAAAAAGCTTGGCGCAAAAATGGTAAACCTTACATCAAATAGCAAGCAAAAGTGGGCCATCGATACGGATTACAAAAATCAAATTTATACGCTACATGAAGAAATAGTAAATAAAAATGTGAAAATGCAACTAAAGCATCTAATTATTTCATTATACCTATTGTTCTTCGCTCGCAAAGACAAAGAGCCCGTTAAAAACTACCATACTACAGCACTTCAGATTTCAAAATGGTGTGGAAACTACCAAAAGACAAACCTTTTCATTCACTACGAATTTTCCAACTTACATATCAAGAAAGTAAGTCTTTTACAAAAAAAATATTGAAAACGAAATTAGTGTTATCGACTTCTTTTTCACCTCGTACTCCGGCATGCTATCAAGATGACTGATAGTATGGCGCTTTTACAAAAGGAATTTATAAAGGACGATGCTATTTTATTAGTATCACATACTGTAACTCCTGAACGGGATAGTGTTTCCGTATTGGCCGATTATGGTAAAAAGAAAAACATACAGTACAAAAATTGGAAACTGCTGACTAGAACAAAGGAGGAAAATTATAATCTAGGAATAAAATTCTATTTTGAAAAAGAGGACTTGGGTGAAAACAAAGACGCTTTAATCTTCCTACATACAGAAGACTTTGTATTAATAGATAAAAGTAGCATGATAAGAGGGATTTACAATAGTCTTGATTCTAAAAGCATGGCAACATTAGCAGAAGACATAAAGGTATTAGAGAACGAATAAAAAACTTGTTAGACTAGTACCACGTGAGCCCTAGTTCCAGTACTCTTTGGAGCATAGTAGAACTGATAGCTAAAATGTATCATTATCAGATTAAAAAATGCTATCCATTAACAAAAGGACATATTAAAAAACAGAAAAGGTGTCAATTTACATTGACACCTCTTTTTATAGTTGTAGAATCGGGTATTAATATCCTCCTCTGTTTCCACCACCACGGTTTTCTCCACCACGGTTATTTCCACCACCATAACCACCGCGTGAATCTCCACCACGACTGTTATTGTTAAAACTTCTTCTTTCTCCTTCTGGCTTAGGCTCAGACTTGTTAACTACAATCGCACGTCCTTGAACAGTTGCACCATTCAATTCATCGATCGCCTTTTGAGCTTCATCATCATTTGTCATTTCAACAAAACCGAATCCTTTACTTCTTCCAGTAAATTTATCAGTAATAATTTTTACAGAATCAACTGCACCATAAGCCTCGAAAGACTCTCTTAAATCTGCTTCCTCAATACTGAATGGAAGGCTTCCAACAAAAATATTCATATGTACCTATTTATAATATTACACAAATATAAATATATTATTTTATAACACACTATAAATAAGCATATTTCTGTTATTATTTTATTTCCCCAACACAAAAAAATGAAATGAAATTCAAAAAAGAAATACAACAACCCTGTCCTTTAATCCACTAATTAAGGGGCACTTATCGGCACCTTATAAAAAACTCCTTGTTGAAAATTTACAAAAGTACTTCCTAACGGGTTAGTACTGCTACTTTCTGCTTTGAATTTAAACACACCTGAAATCGTGCGATTGATAGTATCGTATTGATTTATTACGATTTGACCATTTCCTTTCGCCAAACCAGTGCTAAAAGTTAAGGTGCTGTTAGCTTCTTTTACTGCATAGGAAGCAATATCTTCCGTGCTGCTTCCTAAGGGGTAGGTTCCCAATATCGTAGAAGTTGTTTTCAGCGTAATTACTTCGTTTCGTGTATACGCCTCAATTACTAGAGATCCATCAGGACCCAAAGAAGCAGTCGACACACCAGCCCTCCAGAAAACGTTGTCTAGTACTCCTTGAAACGACGGGTTGTTAAATCTTACGTCTTCCTCACAAGAGACTAGGACAAAAAGAATTATGCTGAAACAAAAATATTTTTTCATAAAACGTATTTTTAGGGTAACGAAAATACATTATAACTACTAAACTTATCTAATTATTACAAATAAAATATGGTGAAAAACACTGTAACATATTCTCATTCATTAAAGTAACAACCTGTTGACATTTTAAAATAAATAGTATATCTTTGCATCCTTAATTAATAGGGGTCGAGTACCTCAAAATTTAATCACTTAGATTATGTCAGTAAAAATTAGATTACAAAGACACGGTAAAAAAGGAAAACCTTTTTACTGGGTTGTAGCGGCAGATGCTCGCTCAAAAAGGGACGGTAAATATTTAGAGAAAATTGGTACTTACAATCCAAACACAAACCCAGCAACTATCGACTTGAACCTTGATAGCGCAGTTAAATGGTTGCACAATGGTGCTCAACCAACAGATACTGCTAAAGCAATTCTTTCTTACAAAGGAGCTTTATTGAAACATCATCTTGACGGTGGTATTCGTAAAGGAGCCTTGACTCAAGAACAAGCTGATGTCAAATTAGCTACTTGGTTAGAAGCTAAATCAGGAACAGTTGACGCTAAGAAAGATGGTTTAACTAAAGTGCAAGCTGATGCTAAAGCAAAAGCTTTCAAAGCAGAACAAGATGTAAACGCAAAACGTTTAGCTGCTGCAGCTAAAGCTGAAGCGGATGCTATTGCTGCTGCTGCTCCTGCTGTTGAAGAAGTTACCGAAATCGTTGAAGCTGAAGCCTCAACTGAAGAAACTCCTGCTGCAGAAGAAAACAACGAAGAGACTCAAGCATAAATTTATAAGCGAAGATGCATAAAGAAGATTGTTTCTATTTAGGTAAAATCGCCAAAAAATTTAGTTTTAAGGGGGAAGTCCTTGCCTATTTAGATACGGATGAACCTGAGTTATACGAAAACTTGGAATCAGTGTTTGTTGAATGCAACAAACACTTGGTTCCTTTTTTTATTGAAAACAGCTCCTTGCACAAAAACGATTTCTTGCGAATTCGTTTTGAGGATATGAATACTGAAGAAGAAGCCGATGCCATAATGGGCAATGACATATACCTTCCGCTAAAGATGTTGCCAAAACTTACCGGTAACAAATTCTATTTTCATGAAGTTATTGGTTTTGAGGTCGAAGACAAACGCCTAGGTGTTGTTGGCAAAATCGAATCTGTAAATGATACGACCGCCCAACCACTTTTTGAAGTGCTAAATGGTAATGTGGAAATCCTAATTCCAATGATTGACCATTTCCTTGTCAAAATCGATCGTGATAACAAAAAAGTAGTAATGGACTTACCCGAAGGGCTTATCGAAATGTACCTTTAAAAGAAGTAGTCCGCTTTAAGTTACGAAGAAATCTGAAATCACAAATCATTAATCTTCCACCTCAAATATTTATGTCCAAATTCCAATTCAAACAATTCTCGCTTGAACAAGATCGTTGTGCCATGAAAGTTGGAACTGACGGTGTATTATTAGGTGCGTGGACTCCTATTACAAATAATCCATTTAGCATTCTCGATATTGGTACAGGAACAGGGGTCATTGCATTGATATTAGCTCAACGAAGTACCGCGGAGCAAATAGACGCACTGGAAATTGATCAAGAGGCATACGAACAAGCTGTGGATAATTTTGAAAACTCTCCTTGGAGCGATCGCTTATTCTGCTTTCATGCCGGTTTAGATGAATTTGTCGAAGAGCCAGAAGAGGAGTACGATTTAATCGTTTCAAATCCACCGTTTTACTCCGAAGACTACAAAACAGAAAATAAACAACGTGATTTAGCACGTTTTCAAGAAGCCATGCCTTTTAATAATCTAGTTGAGGCCGCCGCTTTGTTGCTTTCTGAAAACGGAATATTTTCAGTAATCATCCCATACAAAGAAGAACAAAGATTCTTGGTTCTTGCCAATGAATATGGATTGTATCCGGTAAAAATTACTCGAGTGAAGGGAACGCCAACTACAGAAACCAAAAGAAGTCTATTGGCTTTTAGCAGAACTGAGATTAGTTCTATCCCCACAGATGAATTAATCATCGAAATTACCAGACACGCATACACTGCGGAATACACTGAATTGACTAAAGCTTTTTATTTGAAGATGTAAGTATAAAATAGTGAATCAAATCATTTGATTCTTTGTACGCATCTCCTTCTGTCTTAAATTAAACTACCGTCCTTATTTAACTGACTGTCAAAAGGTAGGTTCTTGGACCAAAACAACCCTTCACCTCTCCTTTTTTGACAATAAGTAAAAATATAACATTTGTGATTGGTTTTGTTATATTTCTTTGTGTAAATTTGTCAAGTAAAAAGAACCAAGAAAGCAATTAGCCTTAATTTTATCCTCAAGAAAGAATACGATTCCATTGCTACTGCAGTACTATTATAAAAAAGCTCAATATGAAACCAGATTTATTTCAATCTCCTGATTATTACAACCTTGACGATTTATTGACAGACGAGCACAAATTAGTGCGTGATTCTGCCCGTGCATGGGTAAAACGTGAAGTATCTCCAATTATAGAAGAATATGCTCAAAAAGCAGAATTTCCAAAACAAATTCTTAAAGGTTTAGCAGACATTGGTGGTTTTGGGCCCTATATTCCCGAGGAATATGGAGGAGCTGGTTTAGACCAAATCTCCTACGGATTAATTATGCAAGAAATAGAGCGTGGTGATTCAGGAGTACGTTCTACTTCTTCGGTTCAATCGTCTTTGGTTATGTACCCTATTTGGAAATATGGTAATGAAGAACAGCGTATGAAATATTTACCAAAACTAGCTACTGGTGAATTTATGGGTTGCTTTGGTTTGACTGAACCCAATTACGGCTCCGATCCAGGAAGTATGATTACCAATTTTAAAGATATGGGCGACCATTATTTATTAAATGGAGCGAAAATGTGGATTTCAAATGCCCCTTTTGCCGATATCGCCGTTGTTTGGGCAAAAAACGAAGAAGGAAGAATTCACGGACTAATCGTAGAGCGCGGTATGGAAGGTTTTACTACACCAGAAACTCATAACAAATGGTCGCTTCGTGCATCATCAACAGGAGAACTAATTTTTGATAATGTAAAAGTACCAAAAGAAAATTTGTTACCAAACAAATCTGGTTTGGGGGCACCGCTTGGCTGTTTAGATTCAGCACGCTACGGAATCGCTTGGGGAGCTATCGGTGCGGCTATGGACTGTTATGACACTGCACTTCGTTATGCTAAAGAGCGAATTCAATTTGACAAACCCATCGCAGGTACTCAATTACAGCAAAAAAAATTAGCCGAAATGATTACGGAGATCACAAAAGCACAATTACTAACATGGAGACTGGGTGTTTTAAAAAATGAGGGAAGAGCGACAACCGCTCAGATTTCTATGGCCAAAAGAAACAATGTCGACATGGCAATTAACATTGCGCGTGAAGCAAGACAAATATTAGGGGCTATGGGAATAATAGGTGATTATTCAATTATGCGCCATATGATGAACTTAGAGTCAGTAATTACGTACGAAGGAACACATGATATACATCTACTAATTACGGGTATGGATATTACCGGAATTCCTGCTTTTAAATAATATTAAACGATTATTAAAGTATCTATAAAATTGATAAAAAAGCTTCTTGGAGACAAGAAGCTTTTTTATCTTTACGGCAAAACCATACCTATGACTATTCAAGATATCAACAGCACAATTGAACCACAAAAAAAGGTGCTACTAGAGCATTCCTTGTATGCAAAAGTAAAAACAATTGAGGACTTACAATCGTTCTTAGAAAACCATGTATTTGCGGTATGGGACTTTATGTCTTTGCTAAAAGCATTGCAATCAAAATTAACCTGTACGACAACTCCCTGGTTTGCAACTGCAAATCCAGAAACGAGGTATCTCATAAATGAAATCGTGGTAGCGGAAGAGTCTGATTTAACTATCGATGGCCGCAGACAAAGTCATTATGAAATGTATATTGAAGCCATGAAAGACTGCGGGGCAAATACCGTGGAAATTGAAAATTTTTTAGCAGAAGTTAATTCTTTACAAAATATTTTTGTTGCTATAAAGACGAGCAATTTACACCCAAACATAAAAGCATTTTTAGATTTCACTTTTAACGTTATAGAACAAGGGAAGCCACATGAAATAGCCGCTGCCTTTACCTTTGGGAGAGAAGATTTGATACCAAGTATGTTTACAGAAATTCTTAAAAATTTTCAAACTAATTTTCCTGATACCGATCTTAAAAAATTAGTTCATTACTTCGAAAGACATATTGAAATAGATGCAGATAAGCACGGGCCAATGGCTATGAAAATGATTACAGAACTTTGCGGAGACGATGCACAAAAATGGACAGAAGTTAAAGAAGTATCAGTAATGGCTTTGGATAGAAGAATTGGCCTTTGGGATGCTATCGAGGAAACCATTTCATTGAAGGTCGAAATGGTTTAATCTTTTGGAGTCTCATCATAGTGATTCCTTCTTATAACTTTTAACAATAAAATCGATTACTGCTATTTAATAGCACGATGCAAACAAAATTAGTAACCGCTATTTCAGGAAGCGATAATCCTTAAAAAAAGCGTCACATTTACATGTGACGCTTTTTTTTAATTTTCTGGAGCCAGTTCTAATTCCAGTCCTTCTAAAGTTTTAGTAATTGGGATTTGGCATCCCAATCTACTATTTGATTTGACATAAAATGCCTCTGAGAGCATCGCTTCTTCATCTTCTCCCATTTCTGGCAATAGAATATCATTAAGCACATAACACTGACAAGAAGCACACATAGCCATTCCTCCACATGTTCCTTCCACTGGAAGCTCATACGCCTTACAGAGCTCCATAATATTCATAGCCATATCTGTAGGAGCTTGCAACTCATGTACGACTCCATCTCTATCCTTAATTTTTATTAATACGTCCATCATTAAATTATCGTTATACGCTTTTTACTTTTAGTTAATACCATCTCGTGACTATTATAAGTAGAGGCACAACCCCATTTTTTTCTTGGCGGTACCTCTTTATGATTAAACCATTCTTAAATATCAGTAAACTTGATTTAGAACAGAAAACATAGATTCGCTCGAAGTACAAGTCCATTCGAACTATTTATAGGACATTGACGACGGTCTGTATTTGTGGAGCAAACCTTTTAATAGTTGTCTCTACTCCAGCTCTCAGTGTCATTTGGTTCACGCTACAGCTGGTGCAAGCGCCTTCAAGTCTAACTTTAACATGTTTGCCATCCTCGATGGAAACTAAAGTAATATCCCCACCGTCCGAATTCAAAAAGGGTCTAATTTCTTCGAGCGCTTTTTGAACTTCTGTTGTTAATTCTTCTGTAGTCATATCTTTATGATGTGATAAATTAGATAATGTGATTATTCCATAATTCTTGAATGCTGACAAGTAATTAATTTACAATCAACACATCTTCTAATTTTCTATTTTTCTATTTTTTTTTAACTGCTGAACAGCCTGCCATTGTAGTAATTTTAACGGCCTCTGACGCAGGTAAATTTTCATTACGGTTTACCGTTTCTTGTACAACATTACGAGTAACTTCATCAAAAATGTTCTCCACTGCAGATGCTGTTTGCATCGCTGCAGGACGACCGTAATCTCCGGCTTCGCGTATGGATTGTACAATAGGTATTCCTCCTAAGAATGGGACTCCTAAATCTTCTGCTAAGTTTTTTGCTCCTTCTTTGCCAAACAAGTAATACTTATTGTCAGGTAACTCTTCTGGCGTAAAATAAGCCATGTTTTCAATTATTCCTAAAACAGGAACATTGATGGCTTCAGACAAGAACATAGAAACTCCTTTCTTGGCATCAGCTAAAGCCACCGCTTGCGGTGTGCTAACTACTACCACCCCAGTTATTGGCAAAGCCTGCACAATGGAAAGATGAATGTCTCCGGTTCCTGGAGGCAAATCGACCAACATGAAATCTAATTCACCCCAATCTGCATCAAAAATCATTTGATTCAACGCTTTTGAAGCCATTGGCCCTCTCCAGATTACAGCTTGGCTTGGTGCAGTGAAGAAACCAATCGATAGTATTTTAACTTCGTAGCTCTCTACCGGTTTCATTTTTGATTTACCGTCAACAACTACAGAAATTGGTTTTTCATTTTCTACATCAAACATGATTGGCATAGAAGGTCCGTAGATATCAGCATCTAAAATACCAACACTAAATCCCATCTTTGCCAAGGTCACCGCTAAGTTTGCAGTAACTGTAGACTTACCTACTCCTCCTTTACCTGAAGCTACGGCAATTATATTTTTTACTCCAGGAATAGATTTTCCTTTTATTTGGTTTGGACTTTCAGCTACAGCCGCTTCCACTTTGGTATTTACTTTAACTTTTGCTTCTGGCGAAACTAAGTCGTGGATTGTTTTTTTTATGTCATCTTCTGCTCTTTTCTTGATGTGCATCGCCGGCGTATGCAAAACCAAATCAACAACAACCTCATCGCCAAAAGTGACTACGTTTGTAACTGCGCCGCTTTCCACCATATTCTTTCCTTCTCCAGCTATAGTAATTGTTTCTAAAGCTTTAAGAATTTCTTTTCTATCTAATTTCATTATAATTGTACTATTTTCAATTGATATTTGCAGTTGAAACGTTATCTTTATTTAAACTGATTTCAGATTGTAAAGATACTATGAAAAGTTCTTAAAATAAAGGAATTGGATTGGATTTATTGATGCAGAAATTAACACTTCTTATTCTAATACAAATGACATCAATTTACCAAGTAGCCCATTAATTGAGATGCTAAAACTGGACTTCTGGTTCCCAAAAATGTTTCTCGAAATCTATAATTTGATTTTCGACTACTACTATCCCTTCGCTTTCTAACAATTGCTGCATGAGATTAGTACCATCAAAATGGAATTTTCCTGTAAGTAATCCGTTTCTGTTCACTACACGGTGTGCTGGAATATCACCCCTATTATGTGAAGCATTCATCGCCCAGCCGACCATTCTTGCGGAGCGGGCGGTCCCTAAAGCTTTTGCAATAGCACCATAAGATGTAACTTTCCCATAAGGAATGTCTCTTGCGACAGCATAAACCCTTTCGAAGAAATTCTCGTTTGCCATAGTTTTGCGTTGTAAAAATATTGGAGGCTGATTAGAACCAATTTGACAGACTAGCTTATGTAATATCTTATAATATTGAATAAGGTGATAATCGAAACTACTCCAGTTATACTACCAATAATAGTGTTCATATTCCGCAATAGATAATCCGCTTTGTCCTCTATTTTTTGAAAGAAGGTAATGTAAAAATAAAAAACAAGGGTAGATCCTAATACCGCACCGATAACGAAAGTAAGAATCGAGTTCGTTGTGAAAGAAAAAATATCGTAAGAAGAGAGCGTTATACTAACAAAAACATAGTATGGAATTGGAAAGAAATTAAGTGCAGAAAGAAGCATTCCAAGAAAAAAACGCTTCTTTTTACTGCTTTTTTTGATTTTTGCTTTCTTAACTTTTGGTTTTTCAGCTAAAAGCAAAAAATAAAACGTTAAAGCTCCAAATATACCAAAACCCACTTCACGTAATAAAATCACTATATCTGGACGGATATCTATCACACGAGCAAACAATATCGCTAAGTAGGCTTGAAAAAAAATGATTATCACTGCTCCGAAAACGAACCAAGAGGCATTTCTTTTCCCTTCTTTCAAGTTCACTTTAGCTGCCGTCATATTAAGTAACCCCGGCGGAGTGATCCCAATCAAAGCAGTAATAAAACCGGAAAGTAAAGATATCAATAAATTCATAGTAACGTTGTCAGCTTTCACAAAAGAGCACCCATTGCCTCTTTAAAAAATAATTATTCTTTGATTTTGAATCGAATATACGTAATTGCTTTGTTAACTTCTAAATATTGTTTTTCGTAAAAAGTCTGAAAATCAGTCACTTCTTCCGGACTGCCTTCGTTTACATATACATTATGGTTTGCATACAAGACTTCGTGTCCTTCACCATGGAGTAAACCAAGCGTATATCCATGCATGAATTCACTATCTGTTTTAAGGTTCACAATACCGTCTTGTTTAAGTACTTTTTTATACAATTGTAAAAACTCAGAATTTGTCATTCTATGCTTGGTACGCTTGTATTTGATTTGAGGATCTGGAAAGGTAATCCAGATTTCATCCACTTCATTTTCAGCAAAAATATGATTGATTAATTCGATTTGAGTTCTAATAAAAGCTACGTTTTGTAAACCTTCATCAATAGCTGTTTTAGCACCTCGCCAAAAACGAGCTCCTTTAATATCAATTCCAATGAAATTTTTATTAGGATATCTCTCGGCTAGACCAACAGAATACTCTCCTTTACCACAACCTAGCTCCAAGACTACAGGGTTATCATTTTTAAAGAAATCAGCGTTCCACTTCCCCTTTAAAGGAAATAAATCGCCCACTACTTCTTCCCTTGTTGGTTGAAAAACATTAGTAAATGTTTCATTTTCCCCAAACCTTTTTAATTTGTTTTTGCTTCCCACGATTTTTCAAATATTTTTGCAAAATTAAGGAAATTTATAAGACCGAAGACTCTACGAAAGAAAAATTAACCCCAAGCACATAATACCCTGCAGAAAATGGCTATTTATACTAAAATAGTTGGCTAATGATTGGTGTTATTGTAATCCAAGATCATTTTGTCTTCTATCTGCTCTTTAATTTTAATAACGGCATCCACATTTTTATTCGGAACCGTCATCGACAAAACATAGTGTTTGATTTTCCATTCTCCATCTATTTTTATCACTACTCCAGAACCGCGGCATATTTTCATTTGCGTGTTTAACAATTCGTCAAACCAAGCTATTTTCTTTGATTTATCAAAGAAAACATGACGTTCTAATACTGTAAAACTCCAAGCCTTCCCCTTATCAAAATACGGTTTAGCAAATTCTCGAAAGGCGGGTTTACTCCAATTCTCAGTTGCATCGGTACCAATGAAAACAGCATCCTCCGTCATCTTGTCAAAATAAGTATCATACTTTGTGTCTGCTGCGGCTTTATGCCAAGAATCCAATAGATCGCTAACTTGATCGTCATTAGGAACAACCCTATCTTTAGTCGATTTACAGGACGCTGCAACTACTAATAAAATAAAAACGATTTTTCGCATGAGGTTAGAATTTAGTTAAAAATAGAAAAACTTTTTTTCTTTGAAAGAAAAATCCAAAACTAACTGAAATAGGTCAAAAAACCTTCCTTTTGCTCTTATTGAAGTACACTTACTACATAAGAAGCGCATAATTTAATATCTTTATGTAAATAATTGTACCGTGAAAAATTTATTTTTGTCGATTGTAGTTGTTTTATTCGGGTTTTCCTTTGTCGCTTTTCATAAGTACAGAAATGACGATTTACAGGCAACGATGGTTTCTATCGTCAAAACTTTTCAAACAAGTCAAGTTAAAGAATCTATAAACCCAATTGAAAAAGCGACAATCAACGCCTTTTTTGAAAAATACACCGATTTTAATAAACAGCAATCCGATGTACTTGCTATATATAAAAAACGAAATTATACTTCAATTTGGTATAATAAAAAAGATCGGATTGCACTTGCTGATTTACTTTATTCCAAAGTGAACGAATTAGAAGATGAAGGTGTGAACTCCAACCTACCGTACTCACCCATAATTGATAGAATATTCAATACGCATAACCAGAAAAAACTGTTGCAAACCGATACAGAAATATTGTTGACTAATATGTATGTGTTTTACGTAAAGAAAGTGTTTCATGGGATTAGCGTCAGTAAAACCAACGAAATCGGGTGGTTTTTACCCCGAAAAAATGTTTTATATGAGCATTTTTTAGATTCTCTTTTAACAGACTCTAGCCTATTAAGCAATAATGAAAACCTGCTACTTAGCCAATATTATAAACTTCGTGAAGCCTTAAAAAAATATAGAGCAATAGAACAAAACGGAGATTGGACACCTATTGATATTGACCCTACAGTTGATTATTACAAGCACAATGACAGCGCAAAAGCAATTGGTCAAATAAGACATCGTCTTGCTACTATGGGAGATTTAAAACGAGATTCTGGAAGTAACCTTTATGATGAAGAGTTAATGGTAGGGGTTATGAGTTTTAAAAAAAGAAACGGATACAAAACCAACAAAATACTTTCGACCTGGCAGGTGCAACGCATGAACACACCGATTAAGAAATATATCCGCACTATTAAAGTAAATATGGAGCGCTGTCGATGGATCGATCCTACACTCACACGAGTCTCTGAATACATCGTAATAAATATTCCCGCTTTTAAACTAACGTACAGTAAAAACGGAAAGAAAGAATTGGAATCTAATCTTTTAGTCGGCAAAAATAAGACTGAAACAGTAGTGTTCAGCGGGTCCATCAGTTCTATTGTTTTTAGTCCGTATTGGAATGTTCCCCGAAGTATCATCGAAAACGAATTAAAACAGGCTATATTCCAAGATGAAAACTATCTGGAATCTCACGGTATGGAATGGAACGATGGAAACATTAGGCAGAGACCTGGACACAAAAACCCAATGGGATTAGTTAAATTTATGTTTCCGAATTCGAATGCCATTTATCTACACGACACACCCTATAAAAGTTTATTTGAATTTGATTACCGTGCATTTAGTCATGGGTGTATTAATATGGACAAAGCCAAAGAACTGGCAATATTGATTCTAAAAGAGGATACGAATTGGCCACTAGACGTTATCAATGAAGCAATGAAAGGAGAAAAGCAGACTATCCATGTCCTCACGAATGAAATCCCGATACATATTGGTTATTTTACTGCTTGGGTTGACGATATTGGAAAGATCAATTTTTACAATGATTTATACCAAAGAGACGATCATTTAGCTGATTTATTATTTTCTAAGGATTCAGAATAAGACTAGTCAATCCTCTTGAGTTACTGCTGATTTAATTAATACTATACGCGATACATTTCTTTATTATTCTAAACTACCATGCCAAAATGTCAAGTCCTTTGACCTTGGTTGTACTTGTAATGCAATTATACAGATACTATTATTTCTTAATCCCTCTGTTTTTTTGTATATTTATATTTGACACACATAAATGTATTGACATGAAGCGGATACTTGTCATTTCTCTTTTTTTAATCAACTGTTTGCTGATAGTAGGGTTTCCTACTGCAACAAAAGCGAATAGTAATTCTAATGCATATGCGGTTAAAACTTACCAAAAGATTCCATCCTTTCCCCCAACACCATTTGACAGTACTTTAATAGCTCCTTTTTTTGCCAAATACCCAAAATTAAAATCTCTCAAACCGGAAGTTGTCCAACTCTACAAGAAACACAATTACCAGTTTCTTTGGTATGACGGCAGCGGTATGAATGAATTTGCTGCTCTGTTATACGATAAGGTCAATAATTTAGAGCAGGAAGGACTTAGAATACGTGTACCTTATACAGAAAAAATCCAGTCTATTTTTCAGGATATGGAGATAATGGAAAAGTCAGAAGTAGAAGTAGAACTTATCATGTCCTCTCTTTATTTTTTTTATGCTGATCGCGTATTTAAAGGATTAGATGCGAAAAAAACGATAGAACTGGGTTGGTATCTTCCGCGAAAAAAACAATCTTATGTCAATCGATTGGACTCGTTGCTTCAAGACCCCAACTTAATCAACAAGCAACCCGAAGGCCTTCCACGACAATACTACCTTTTAAAAAGAACACTTCAGAAGTATCGTGATATTTCAGAAAAGGGAGGCTGGGATTCAATTATTCTTCCCAAAAAAATCAAGTCTCTACGACCCGGAGATACTTCTGGTGTAATCCTGCAAATTAGAAAACGTCTATTTATCACTGGAGATTTAATAATAGACTCTCGAGAAAACATATTTGATGATGAGCTGTTGGAAGGTGTGCTAAAATACAAAGAACGCAACGCATTTACTCCAAATTCCTTATTGTTACCACAACATATTGAAAAGATGAATATTATGGTAGAAGAACGCATCAAGACTATTATGGTCAATATGGAACGTTCTAGATGGCTGTCGCAGGACTATACCAAAGCGGAGCAATCTATAGTAGTGAATATACCATCATTTACGCTAACTTACTTCAAGAAAAGCAAGCCTGTACTAGTATCCAGAGTGGTAGTAGGTAAATCCATGAATAAAACAGCCGTCTTCAGCGGTCAAATGAACCAAATTATATTTAGTCCCTATTGGAATGTGCCATCAAGTATTTTAAGAAAAGAAATTTTACCGGCTATCGCAAAAAACAGCAACTACTTAGCAAAACACAACATGGAGTGGGTGGGAGGCCGCGTTAGACAAAGGCCAGGCCCGCAAAATGCATTGGGTAAAGTGAAGTTTATTTTCCCCAACTCTCATATTATTTTTATGCATGATACGCCATCAAAAAGCTTATTTGATAGAGAACAAAGGGCCTTTAGTCATGGTTGTATCCGGCTAGCCCGTCCTAGAGATTTAGCAATCGAAATTTTAAAGGATGACAAAAACTGGACCGTAGAAAAAATAGATACTGCCATGAATAGAAGAGTCGAGAGAACTTACAATCTAAAAACTAAAATACCTGTGTACATTGGTTATTTCACAGCTTGGGTTGATAGTACCGGACAAATACATTTTTATGATGACGTATATGGACGTGACAAGCGCTTATCTAAAATCTTGCTATCCGAGTTATAAAAGAATGAACCCTTTTCATAATTAATTCTTACAAATAGAGAACGCCAATCTTTCGATTGGCGTTCAATGTAAACAAGTAGTCATTTGCATATCTATTCCCTAGCCCCGATTGAAGCAACATCTCCCGAATCAGAAAGCGAGGCATTTGCCGTCGTTTTTGTTATCGGGAATACATCGGAAAGCAGGATTAGCTCCAAATAAAATCTAAATTATTTCGCTTTTGGTAACTCTTTGAAACCCATATTATACAACGTAAATGCCTGAATATCGACATTTTCTTGAATAGTCGCTGCTAACGATTTCCCAGCACCATGGCCTGCTTTTACATCAATACGAATTAACACTGGATCATTTCCTGTTTGTTTTTCCTGTAACTCCGCCGCAAATTTAAAACTATGTGCAGGCACTACTCTATCATCGTGATCTCCCGTGGTAACCATAGTAGCTGGATAGTGAGTTCCCGCCTTTACATTGTGTACAGGAGAATAACCTTTAATGTATTCAAACATTTCTTCACTATCTTGTGCTGTTCCATAATCGTATGCCCAACCTGCTCCTGCCGTAAAAGTATGGTAACGCAACATGTCCATTACTCCTACTGCTGGCAATGCCACTTTCATCAATTCGGGACGCTGCGTCATAGTAGCTCCCACTAGTAAACCTCCATTTGACCCCCCACGAATGGCAAGAAAGTCGGAAGAAGTATATTTTTGAGCAATCAAATATTCTGCCGCAGCGATGAAATCGTCAAATACATTTTGCTTTTGTAATTTAGTTCCTGCATCGTGCCATTTTTTTCCATATTCTCCGCCCCCACGCAGGTTAGGTACAGCGTAAACGCCTCCGTTTTCCATCCATACTGCATTAGCAATACTAAAACTTGGCGTCAAACTAATATTAAAACCTCCATAACCATATAGCATAGTTGGGTTTTTACCATTCAATTTTAATCCTTTTTTATAGGTAATCATCATCGGAATTTTTGTCCCATCTTTAGAAGTATAAAAAACTTGTTTGGACTCGAAGTTTTCACTTTCGAAATCTACTTTTGGTTTTTGATATACTGCTGATTTGCCTTCTTTAGCTTTAAATGAATAGGTAGTTCCCGGCGTCGTATAGTTAGTAAAAGAATAATATAATGTTTCCTCTTTTTTCTTACCACTGAACCCACTTGCAGATCCTAATCCAGGCAATTGAATTTCGCGGAGCATTTTACCCGTATAATCATATTGTTTCACTACTGAAACAGCATCTTTCATATAATTGGCAAAAATAAACCCGCCACCAGTGGACGGCGACAAAACGTTCTCTGTCTCGGGAATAAAGTCAAGCCAATTTGGTGCTGATGGATTATTTACATCTACCGTTACAACGCGTTTGTTGGGTGCGTTTAAGTCAGTCTCGATAAACAACTTCGTTCCTTCGCTGTCAATAACACTATTATCACTGTTGAAATTATCTACAATGGTATTAATCGGGCTGTCTTTCTTCGTTAAGTCTTTAATATACAATTCATTGCCATAGGTGGAGTTAGCAGCTGAAATCACTAAATACCGATCATCTTCTGTAACATATCCTCCTATGTACCTGCGCTTCTGATCCGCACCAAAAATTACCTTATCCTCTTTTTGAGCTGTTCCCAGTTTATGAAAATATAATTTATGCTCATCTGTTTTAGCGGACAATTCACTCCCTTTTGGTTTTTCGTAACTAGAATAATAAAACCCTTCATTTCCTCTCCAAGACAATCCACTAAATTTAACGTCAATCAATGTGTCTTCGATCACTTTTTTAGAAATTGCATCCATAATAATCACTTTTCTCCAGTCGCTTCCTCCCTCAGAAATGGCATACGCTACTTTTGAACCGTCTTTAGAAAAATCTATTCCTCCCAGTGAAGTTGTTCCGTCTTTAGAAAAAGTATTAGGATCTAAGAAAATTTCTTCCTTGCCAGCAACATCTTTTCGATACATTACCGATTGATTTTGCAATCCATCATTCTTAGAATAATAGCTAAAATTTCCTTCCTTAGATGGGGCCCCTATTTTTTCATAATTCCATAGTTTCTCCATGCGGTTTTTTAATGCATCACGAAAAGGAATTTGGTTTAAATAACCGTAAGTCACTTTATTCTCCGCTTCAACCCAAGCCGCCGTTTCTGCAGATCGATCGTCCTCTAACCAGCGATACGGATCCGCTACTTTGGCGTCAAAATACAGATCTACCGTTTCCCCCTTTCTGGTTTCTGGATATTGAATTGGTTTTTGGTTTTGTCCAAACGAAGCTATCGTAGGTAATACTGCCATTATTAGAATTAGTTTTTTCATTAGTGTTTTTTTATTGATTTTCAAATATAAGGAAAATATCGGCCGTCGGTATAGTCAAGAAAAGCTTTGATCAAATAAGTCGTCATAAGCCGTTATTTGTTCCGAATTTTAAAAGAATATAATCCTTTATCCATGCTATTAAAACTATTTCAACGAGAGGAAAAAAGGTAATGCAAAGCAGCAAACACAAACAAAATTAAAGCCTTTACGGAGTTATGATAATGAATTCAAATAGTTTAGAAAGCTTAGTGACTCTTTGCGAGACAAAAAACTACTGCAACCACAAATCACGGAAACTCCTATCCTTATCATAATCATTCGCTTGTTTTTGAATATTGAAATAACGGTGCTTCCTTGGATCATTTCCAACTCCTGCCAAATAAGCCCAATTGCCCCAATTACTGCAAACATCGTAATCTATTAATTGAGATTCAAAATAAGCAGCTCCTAGACGCCAATCCATATTGAGTTCGTTACAAAAATAACTCGCCACATTTTGCCTGCCTCTATTGCTCATAAAACCAGTTTGTTTCAATTCTATCATATTAGCATTAATAAAATCAGAAGGAGTTGCTCCATTTTCCCACTGTGAAAATAGTTTGTTACTCAAAGATTCTGAATTTTCTTTTTCGCCTTTTATACCCGCATATAAGAAAAATTTAGTCTGGTATTTTTTGAACATAAAGCGAAAGAAATCACGCCATAATAATTCAAAAATCAACCAATACGTAGAATCATTGGCCCCATTTTCCTTTTCATATGCTCTTATTTCTTTATAAATAGTCCTAGGTGAAATACAGCCCATAGCTAACCAAGCCGAAAATTTTGAAGAGTACCCTTCGCCCACCATTCCATTTCTGGTTTCTTTATAGACGGAAAGATTTTTTGTTTCAAAAAAATAATGATTTAATCGCTGCATTGCTGCCGTTTCTCCTCCTTTAAATTGAATAGCAGCACGCGAGTCTATTTCAGAAAATTCTAGGCCTAACTCTTGTAAAGTAGGTAAAATCATTTCAGGAATATCTGGAGAGGTGATCGCTAGTGGGCCATCAAAAACAGCTCTTACTGTAGCATCTAGCTCTGTTTTTTTTCTAAAATTGGTAAAAACATCTGGAATGTCTTTTATAGCAAACGGCAAGTCTTCTGCGTGATACAAAGTACTACTGCTAAAAGTTTCTAATTCACAACGCAATTTAAAAAGGGCTGTTTGAACCAAAGTTTCAGTTTCCTTTTCTTCGTATGCTACTTCACGTTTAGCAAAAACTTTTAAGGCTTTATATTCTGCTACAATTTTTGGAATTTCCTCTTCTGGCTTCCCTCTTAAAATCATCAGGCCCGAGCCTATTTTACGCAAATTAGCATCTAAATCTTGTAACGACTCTAATAAAAATTGTGCTCTGTAATTACCCGTTTTTTTAAAACCATATCGAGTTGTAACAAAATCTGCATCATCAAAGCAATACACAGGTAGCACTTTTTCGCCTTGTGCGATTGCTTTTACAAGTGCTTCGTTATCATATAATCGTAAATCTGTTTTAAACCAAACTATCGCTGTTTTCATAATTCATTTATTTTTTTTAGATAATAATCTGCTTGTTCTAATAAAGCCACTTTTGATTCGGGCTTCATTTTATTCCAAACATTATACATCATTCCAATTCTTGGGTTTTTCGCTAATTTATCTTCATTTTTATTATAAAAATTCCAATACAAGCTGTTAAACGGACATGCTTTTTCGCCAGTTTTCACTTCTTTGTCATAAAAACAATCGCCACAATAATGGCTCATTTTATTAATATAAGATGCAGAACTTACATAAGGCTTTGTCCCTACAATCCCACCATCTGCAAATTGACTCATCCCACGCGTATTTGTAATTTCAACCCATTCAATAGCATCAATGTAAATCCCGAGATACCAAGCGTCTAATTCGTCAGGATTAATGCCTGCTAAGAGCGCAAAATTTCCCGTTATCATTAATCGCTGAATATGGTGTGCATATCCATAGTTTAAGGACTGATTTATAGTATCCCTTAAACAATGCATTTTGGTTTTCCCCGTCCAAAACCATTCTGGTAATTTTTCTTGATTGTTGAAAAAATTCATGTTAGCGTAATCCGGCATTTTCAACCAATAGATTCCTCGCATGTACTCACGCCATCCTATTATCTGACGCACAAATCCTTCTAATTGATTGTATTCAATTTCGTCAGGTCTCTTTTCCCATTCCTGTATTGCACTAGCAATTACTTCTTGTGGTGAAATCATTTTTATATTCATAGAAAATGAAATTCGCGCATGATATAAAGACCATTCGTTCGGTGACATCGCATCTTGATAACTACCAAACAAAGGCAAACACTCGGCAAGAAAAAAATCTAACAATTGCAGCGATTGCTCTCGATTCACTGGCCAAACAAAATTAGCAGCATCAATATTTCCGATCGTTTTAATATCTGTTTTCTTTATTTCCTCAAAAACCTCCGAAACATCATTATCAAAAACTAACGGCGGCGTCGGCTTATGATTTTTAGGTAACTTTTTACGATTTTCCTTATCGTAGTTCCATTTTCCTGTTACTGGATTATTCCCATCCATTAAAACATGGTGCTTTTTCCGGAGCATGCGATAAAAGTTTTCCATCACAAAAGTTTTCTTCCCTTCAAAGAACTGGGCTAGCTCCACACGAGAGGTGAAAAAATGTTCCGAATCTACTGCTGAATATGCGATTGAAATCGAGTTACAAAGATTTGTCAAAACCACATCAACCCTGTATTCATCTGGAAGTTGGTACTCAAAATGAGTGAAGTTATGTTTTGCAATCAGGCTTTGAATATTTTTTTCAAATGACTGTAAATTATTATCATCCACAAGCTTTATGTAAATAACCTGATGATTATTTATAGTAAGTTCGTCGCTAAAGTTTCTCATTGCGGAATAGGTCCCGACTACTTTTTGAATATGATGCGCTACATAATCAGTCTCTGTTCGAATTTCCATCAAAACATAAGTAACCGAGTCATCCGTATTTTTAAACCAGGAATGATTGCTGTTTAGTTGATCCCCAAGGATTAATCTTAAAGTCTTATTTGCCATATTATTTGTTGCTTCTGCATTTATCACTACAATATTTTACCTCATCCCAGACCTTTTCCCATTTTTTACGCCAAGTAAAAGGTTTGTTGCACACTGCGCATATTTTAGTTGGTAGGTTTTGTTTTTTAACTCCTTTCATCGTCTAAATTTAAGCGGTTTCTTTTCCATTCTATGCCCACTGATGAACCTTCTGCTATAAAAACGGCTTCTGGCTCTGTATCATTCAAGACAGCAAAAGCATCGCCATACATTGCTTTAAAATCACAATCAATTTTATACTCTAACACTTGATTTACACGCCAGCTTGGATGTTGCAGTTTATATTCCTCCGTATTATCTTCGTCAATTTTAGTATAACCATAATAATGTTCAAATATGAATTTCTCTAAAGAGGGGCTTTTCATCACTTTAGACGCTGCAGTTGCTTCTACATAAATACTATTCCATTTTTTATTTAAGAGCCATTGAAAATTTACTTTTTGACTTTTAGTATCCCTAGTTATTTCATGTTTCGTCGGGACAACGGTATAATGCTCCTTGTATAATTTATTAGCCATCCAAGCCACGATAGGATAGGGAATTGTTTCATTTATAAAAACTACACCCCGTTTCAATACACCACCCTCTTTTCGAACTACATAAAATCGTAAATTGATTTCTTCAAAATTACCAAACCATGGGATTGGAACATTGAATATCTTAATTTTCTTAAACATAAACCCCACTAGACTCATGTATGCTTTACCATTATACAGATCAAGCTCTACTCCTTTAGGTAAGAAAGGAAGTAGTATTTTAGGATCAATTTCATAATTAGCCATTATGATGTTTTCCCAGTTTGCTTTTAAAAAAATAGTCATTACAGTTTTGTTTTTTTTGTTTTCCGATTCGGATTAGAAACATGCTTTTTCAATATTCTTTTTCCCTCCTCTTTCACTTCGTCTTTTTTACGGAAACTCCAGACAATGTCACTGGCATACCTTCTAGTTTCTTCAATATTTACAATGGGAGCAGGATAATCTTTCCCTATTTCGCAATCATAAAATTGTTGTTCAATCATATTTAATTTCCAAGGCTCATGAATCAAATTCACTGGGATTTCTGACAATTCAGGCAGCCATTGTTTTATAAAAATACCATCCGGATCGTGATCTTCAGAGTTTTTTATTGGGCTATAAATTCTAATAGTGTTAATCCCCGTTGTTCCTGATTGCATTTGAATTTGTGGATAATGAATTCCAGGTTCGTAATCTAAAAATTGTCTTGCTAAAAAATGTAACTCACGCCAATCTTGCCATAAATTGAACGTAAAAAATGAAACCACCATAGCCCTCATCCTGAAATTAATATATCCCGTAGCAACTAAACATCGCATGCAAGCGTCAACAATAGGCACTCCTGTTCTACCTTCTTGCCAAGCTTTGATATAAATTTCATTTTTTGGCTTGACTAAAGTGTCATACGCTCTATTTACATTTTCAAACTCCATTCGACATTCATCTTCAAATTTTTGTATAAAATGGCAATGCCAGTGAAGTCGAGATACAAAATTGAGAATCGCACGTTTATTTTTAGAATTCTCGTAATGCTGATTCGTGTATTGATAAATCATTCGCATACTGATATTTCCGTAAGTCAAATAAGGTGATAAACGACTACATCCTTTTCTACTTAAGGCCGGTTTTGAAATGTGCTTACTGTAATTGACATAGCGTTCTTTTACAAAGCTATCTAAATAGCGCCACGCAAGATGTTCCCCTCCCTGCTGAAAATTTTTATTTCTGTTTACTATATTTTCTGGAAGATTCTCTCCCCTGATCGCATCATAGAAAGTATTTTCTAATTGCACTAAATTCAAATGCGATAGGTCAATAATTTTAGGTTCGGCACGCATTACCTCCTCCCATCGCTTGTCCCAGTGCTGTCTTGATTTTAATCTTCTAATCACACCATGCATTTGCGACTCTTTCCAGTTGATTTTGTTATTTTGAAAAAAACCTTTCATCGTTAGATCCCTATCGAAGGTGCACTTGTTACCAATTTCTTGATGTGAAAAAACGGTGTTTATATCATAGTGTTTCAATAACTCCGTAAAGACAGGCTGCACTTCACTGTGAAAAAAATACAGTTTAGAATTTGTTGGGTTTAACTTCACTTGTAAGTCTTGAACAGATTCATAAATAAACCGCCAATGGCGAACGTCAGAATCTTCGTAATTCATTACTGTAGGCTCAAAAAAATAGACCAATAATAAAGGTAACCCTGAGTTCTGCGCATAAAACAATGCATCGTTATCTATAAAACGAAGGTCTCTTTTGAACCAGACAATATTTATTGTGGTTTTAATCACTCTACTAGATTTTGATTGTTGTTATTCAACCTAATTTCTGTTTATTTCGAAAACAAAACTGTTTAACACCTTTGGTATTTTGTTAAACAAAGGTACGGAACTTAGATTAAAAATAAGGTTGAAATTTTAAAACATATAAGCTCTATCCTTTTTTTCTGATGCTACTAGAAATATGCTTAATAGAGATGTTTGAATGCTCCGACACGAGAGAAGCTGAGCTGCCACAGAGATACGCAAAACTTAATCAATCTATCCGGTTTACAAGAGTAAGTTCGATAAGTAATTGATAAAATATGATTTACATGTTAAAAAAACAGCTAATGCCTTATGATTTACAGATTTTATATACTTTGAAAAAACCGTGAGAGCCTTAGCGTTTCCTCTTTGTTACTTTGTGTCGTTCTTCCTTTTAAAAATTTGACAATAAAAAAACGCTACCTTTCCAAATAGCGCTTTATCATATACATTTTCTTTTACAAACTAAAATTAACACCAAGGACAATATTGCGTCCTATATTTGGAATTCCATCATTTTTTAAACGGGATAGGTGCGCGATATATCTTTTATCAAATAAATTATTTCCGTTTAGGTTGACATCGAACATCGTTTTACCCAATGTTACGGTTCCTCCTACACCTAGATTTACTAAAGTATATCCATTGGATTGGGTTTCAAAACCACTAACATTATTCTGATTGAAAGTACTAGTAAAATTCAAAGTAGCATAACCCGCTTCAAACCAGTTTTTTATTTTGAATTCCGTTCTAATAGTATTACTCCAATTGTTAGCTGGAATTAGCGGCAAATAGTCCCCATTCTGTTTCTTACCGGTAACTGTTTCAAAACTTGTCTCATAATGCAACCAATCTAAAGGATGTGGATGGAAATGCAGCCCGATTTCTCCTCCATACAACTTAGCATTGTTCTGGATATAGCTGAACACATCATTATTATCTTGAATCGTTCCTGTAGGGGAAGTATAAATATAGTTATTGATATGATTATAAAAACCATTTACAAAAAACTCAAAATGACTATTGTTGTACTCTAAATTAATGTCAGACTGTACGTTTTGCTCTGTCTTTAAATCACTAT
Source organism: Flavobacterium sp. (assembly GCA_047636275.1). Lineage (GTDB taxonomy): Bacteria > Bacteroidota > Bacteroidia > Flavobacteriales > Flavobacteriaceae > Flavobacterium. Next base: position 42,648 of record JBLIKD010000002.1, read on the forward strand.
TTCCAATTTCGTAGCGGTTTGTTCCTTCGTGAACTCCGTTAGAAGTTAACTCGGCTAAATTAGGTGCTCGAAATCCCGACGCCAAGTTTAATCGTACTGTCAAATCATCAGCAAGATCCATTTTGTAACCCAAGGAAGCGTTAAAGCTGTCAAAAGATTTATCAACTGCTTTAAAATAACCTTCTTCTCCCATCGTTCCATTTTCAATACTAACTATTTTTCTATTGTCAAAACGCAAACCGGCCTGAAGTGCACTGTTATTATCCCACTCATAATTAATAGTCCCAAAAACACCAAAATCATTTGTGGTAGCATCTGGAATCAAATACTCTTCTCCTAAGTTCGTATTAGTCTGATGCATTCCTTGAATTCCAAGAATTGATTCGAGTTTACCCACCTTAGCCAAATAGTACTTCGCATCGTAATTAAACGTTTTGAGTTTCATATGCAAACCTGCCACATCACTATCAACAAATTCAGAGCGGTCATTAGCAACATATCCTAAATCAACATCTAGTTTTGAATTTTTCAGGTAAATAACTGAATTCAAACTCAGCAGATGATTAAAAACCCCTTGTCTTGGAAATGTGGTGTGTTTAGTAGACGTTTGCGCTGCAATACCATCTTCTGGAATTCCCAGGTCTAATTTGTTGTAATTGTATCGAAGAACCGAAGAAAAGCTGGAATTACTATAGCCAATTCCGGTTTTAAAATCAGTCTCATTGTAACGGGTATTGGTTACTCTATCCCCTCCTGATATTCTATAATCAGAATGCGTGTTGTAACTTCCTCTAGTCATAAATTTCCAGTTTTCAGTAGAAGTTTTTAGCCCAAGCGATGTATTGCTTCCCAAAGTATTAGAAAACAACTTCTGACTCAAGTTCGCTTTAAAAGTATTCGCATTTGCAAATTTCTCGGGGTTAAAATATAAAACACCACCCAGCGCATCTGAACCATATAATAAAGAAGCAGGACCTTTGATTACCTCAACACTTTCTACTCCAGCATCATTCAAACCTAAACCATGTTCGTCGCCAAACTGTTGGTTCTCCATTCGAACTCCCTGTGAATAAACTAATACACGGTTTCCACTTAAACCACGTATAACTGGTTTCCCTATCGATGTTCCAGTAGAAACTTGAGAAACGCCAGGAATTGTAGCTAACCCTTCTATTAAGGTTGCTGTCCCTTTTTGTTGTAATTCCTTAATGGTTTTATGCTCTACCTTCATCACATTTTGTGATTGTATTTTATTGAAAGCAGTAGAAACGATTACCGCATCCATTTCAAAAACAGTTGGTTCGAGCGTTACATTTAAATCGTTCTGATTTGGTTTAATCTTAATTGTTTTGACTTGATTTGAATAACCCACATATTCAAATACCAACTTCAAATTTCCAACAGGAAGATTTGTCAAGGAATAGCGTCCCTCCAAGTCTGTAGTAGTTCCTTTATGCAGTTCAGGGACATAGATTGAAACCCCAATTATAGGATTATTAGAGCTGTCAGTCACTGTTCCTGATATTGTGTTTTGTGCGTGAAGTAAGGCTGAAAAACCTAACAACAGCGTAATTATAATTTTTTTCATTAAAATCCTTGTATTTGAGTTTAAAAACCATTCTCCTAAAATAGTCGTTATCTTGCATGATTAAACAACTTAGATCGTTCTAATTAGTGCTAGCAAAAAAATGCTATACTTTTTTCGCAATAAATTATCACAGCAATAATAAGTCATTTGCTCTAAATTTTTTTCCTGTTACCCTTTTCAACAGACTTATTCTATTGCAATGAGCGCTACAGATAGCATAGTTTGTTATCGTACTAAGCTATATAACGTATTCCTACTTGCCACTGGTTTAATACGTTACTCCTTTTTATTTTGTACAAAAATAGACAAATCATTTACTTCTAAATTCAAAGAAAGTAGTAAATAAAACTAAAAAAAGCGCTACTTTTTTAAATAGCGCTTTTTCGGTTAGTTCTTTTCTTTGCTAGAGTACTATTTAACCTGAACTGGATAGGTAATTTGTGCATCTGTTGCTCCACCGGCATTTGTAATTGAACCGGATGCAACACCAGCAGCACTTTTAAGAGGTTCGTGTCTCAAAATCAGCACTATACTACCAGTTGCAGCTGCTGCGCCTGTTCTTAAAGTAAAAGCCAATCCAATTGGTTTACCGTTAACATCGGCATCGGCATAGGTAAAGGCTCCAATTGCTTCCGGAGCCTGAAAAAACAGCTGATGTTCCAGACCCTCTTCTTTTATTTCTACCGTTATATCATCTACTGGGGTTACTGACTCATTTAAGAAACTCACCGCACCAGTGTACGTGGTGTTAACTAATAAGTCACCAGAAACGGTCACCACTGGAACATTTGGTCCGTCACCGTCAAGATCTCTTGATATCATGGTCACTGTTTGACTTCCTGCAGTCAAAGTAGTTGTTACTGTGGTAATCACTTCTTCCTGATTTATTGCGATTGGATCATCATTATTACAAGATGAAAAGGTAAATACGGATACTAAGGCTACTGCTATTTTTAAATTTTTCATTTTTTTGATTTTAATTTTTAATAATTGAATTTTAATTGAATTTGAAAGTTCCTACCCATTTCATCAGCAAAAAAACGTTGCCTGTTGAGGTAGTCCCTGTAATTAGTGTTTAGTATGTTTTGCACAGAAAATGCGATTGTTGTAGTCGACTTACCAAAAGTCTCAAATTTCATTTCCGAATAAAAATGCAACAACTGATAGGCTAAAGGTGGTGTACTGATATCTACTAAAACGGGAGTCAATTCATTATTCACTACAATATTTGTCGTGAAATTAGTATCAGGAAACTGATTCTGACGCAGTACGATTTCGCTTTTTAACTCGAATTTCATATCATACCATTCTCTTTTAGAAAACTGAATTTTGTTGCTCAGATTCAATGGCGGGATATCAATCAAAGATTCCTTGTTTGTAATGTCTCGTCCATTCACATAAGCTAAGGCGAAATCATGTTGCCATTGCTCGCTCATTTTCCAGTGGGTCTGTACGTCAACTCCCACTAACCTTGCATTGGTTTGTTGGTATTCCCAAACAGGGAACGCACCACGAATAGTGGTCTCAAAACCAACAGGGCGCAAAAACATGAAATTGCCAATACTGTTTATAAAAGGATTCACCTCAACCGAGAAATTAGTCCATTTTTTCTGCACCGTTGTGGATAGTTTGACTGCTACTTCTTTGTCTAAAGCTAAATCTCCCAACTCGATAATCCCAGTAGAATGATGCAAACCGTCACTAAAAAACTCTGAAGGATTTGGATTTCTCATGGCAAGACTGATGTTAGAATACCAATTTAAGTCCGCGGCAAATTCTTTATGGAATCCTGCACTCGCTGAAACATTATGAAAAGTAAAACTAGGCTTTGCCAACCATTGATTGCCTTCTTCTCCCACAATAAAATCAGCAAATTCAGTTGCGTAGCCTCTTT
>JBLIKD010000003.1:0-41326 GCA_047636275.1 Flavobacterium sp.
CCTATGATTTTAGGAATAAAATCAAACATCACACCTAGCTTAATAGTAGCGTTAGAGATGGGTGCGCGTTACACTTTTACTGATAATCTAGACGGTAGCAATCCAAAGAAAGAGAGTTTGAAACCATTACAATTTGGAAATATAAATAATAATGATTGGTACGTTTTTTCAGGGTTGACATTAACGTATACCTTCGGAGAAAAACCATGTTACTGTGCAGACTAAGACAATGAATTTACTAGAAAATATAGACACGAAAAATTTGCCTAAACATTTAGCCATCATTATGGATGGTAATGGACGGTGGGCAAAACAACAAGGCCTACTTAGGGCTTTAGGACATGAAAGCGGAACAAAATCTGTCAAAATCATAATAACAACGTGCGCTAAACTAGCGATAGAAAACTTAACTCTTTATGCCTTTTCAACAGAGAATTGGAACCGACCTAAAATAGAGGTAGACACTTTGATGAAAATTCTGATACGATCATTAAAAAAAGAGCTGCCTACCCTACTGGAAAACAATATCAAATTAAACACGATCGGCAATTTAGAAAAACTACCTCAATCTGCTCAAAAAGAGCTGCTTGACGTTATAAATAAAACCAAGGATAACACCCAAATGACATTAACATTGGCATTGAGTTATGGTTCGAGAGAGGAGATAGTAAATGCTGTAAAAAACATTTGTAATAAAGTTAAAAATAATACAATTTCAATAGACTCTATTGACGATTCAATTATAAATGAGCATCTTTACACGCAAAATTTACCAGAGGTAGATTTATTAATTAGAACAAGTGGAGAACATAGGATAAGTAATTTTCTGTTATGGCAGATTGCCTATGCGGAATTATATTTTACTGATGTATTGTGGCCTGACTTTAAAGAACAAAATTTATATGAGGCTATCATTAGTTATCAAAAAAGAGAACGTAGATTTGGAAAAACAAGTGAACAAATTAAATAATTTTTTAGTGTTGAATAAAAGTATAAAAGCAGTCCTTACCCTTTTAATTTTGGGAAGTTTTTCACAAGTTAAAGCTCAAGACAAAGTTCCTTTCGATCAAGGCAAAAAATACATTTTAGCCGACGTAGTTCTTACGAATAAAATCAGCTTCAATGATCAAACGGTTGTCACTTTTGCCGGTCTTGTAAAAGGACAAGAAATTACAGTTCCTGGAGAGGAAATCAGCAGTGCTATTAAAAAGTTAGGAAAACTGGGACTCTTTGACGAAATTTCATTTTACATCAACAGAATCCAAAACGATAGCATCTATCTTGATTTAGAAATCAAGGAATTACCCAAATTAAATAACGTCAAATTTGTTGGAATTAAAAAAACCAAAACTGATGCTTTAATTAAAGATAATAGTCTTACCAAAAGTAAAGTGGTAAACGAAAACTTAATCACAACAACAAAAAACTACATAGAAAATAAATACAAGAAAGATGGATACTACAACACGAAAGTAAACATCAACGTTGTACCAGATACCGCGACAGTCAACCAAGTAAATATGGTTGTTAACGTTGATAAAGGTGAAAAAATAAAAATTGCTGAAATTGATTTTATAGGTAACGGAAAGTTGTCAGATAAAACTTTACGCAAAGCAATGAAAGACACCAAACAAAAAAACTTCTTTCGTATACTGAAAGCATCAAAATTCATAAAGGAAAAATACAAAAGCGATTTAGAGAAAGTGATTGCCTCCTACAAAGAGAAAGGCTACAGAGATGCAAGAATACTTTCTGATACCATTACTTATCTTAAAGATCAGAATGCACTGTCTATCAAAATTAATGTAGAGGAAGGTAATAAATACTATTTTGGAGACATCAAGTTTTTAGGAAACACTGTTTATCCAAATCAATTACTCAGTAGAATCATTGGGGTAAAAAAAGGGGAAACATACAACGGAGTACTCCTTCAGAAAAGAATCGCAGACCAGTCTAAACCAGATGGAGAAGACATTACTAATCTTTATCAAAACAACGGTTATCTATTTTCAAATATAAATGCTGTTGAAGTAAAAACAGTTAACGATACGATTGATTTTGAAATAAGAATTAACGAAGGACCACTAGCGTATTTTAATAAAATTACGGTAGTAGGAAATGACAAAACAAATGACCGTGTCATATACAGAGAATTAAGGACGAAACCCGGAGAAAAATACAGTAAAGAATTACTAGTTAGAACCATTCGTGAGATTGGACAACTAGGTTTCTTTGACCCTGAAGCAATCGATCCTAAATTTAAAAATGTAGATGCATCATCAGGAACTGTCGATATTGAATACAATTTAGTAGAAAAAGGATCTAGCCAGATAGAACTTCAAGGAGGTTACGGCGGCGGTGGTTTTATTGGTACATTGGGGCTGTCTTTTAATAATTTTTCAGCGCGAAATATGCTTAACAAGGAAGCATATAAACCTTTACCAATGGGTGATGGTCAAAAGGTATCTCTAAGACTACAAGCGAGTACGTTCTTCCAAACTTACAGCGTTTCGTTTTCAGAACCGTGGTTTGGACAAAAAAAACCAGTTCAATTCAGCTCTTCGATATCTTACAGTAAACAATTTCTAAACGATTTCCGTACTCAAAGGGTCGACAAAACTCAAAGCTTCAATATACTTACAGTTTCAGTCGGGTTAGCAAAAAGGTTGACTGTGCCAGATGATTTCTTTGTATTATCACAATCTGTAAGTTATCAACATTACGATTTGAATAATTACAATACCGGATTATTTACTTTTGGGAACGGTGCTTCAAGAAATTTAGCTTACACTATAGGTTTATCAAGAAGCAATAAAGGTGTAAATCCTATATTCCCAACTTACGGTTCAGAGTTCAGTCTTTCAGCTAAACTGACGGCTCCTTATTCTCTCATAAACGGGATAAATTATGCAACGTTAGGAGAACAAGAAGAATATAAATTAAAAAACAAAGTCAACAGAAATAACCAATTAGATGCTAATGGCAACGCCGTGGCGATAGGAGATTATATAGATGAGGCTGGAAATAAAGTATTTAACTTTAAGGATGCTGCTGCGGATCCAGCTTTAGTAGATCAAAAGAAATTTAATTGGTTAGAATATTATAAAATAAAATTTAAGGCAGACTGGTATACTAAAATTTATGGTAAATTAGTCCTGAGAACGCTAACTGAATTTGGATTTCTAGGAGCGTACAATCAAGATCGTGGTCTTGTGCCATTTGAAAGATTCTATGTGGGTGGAGACGGATTAGCTAATTTCTCAATGGATGGTAGAGAAACAATACAGTTGAGAGGTTATCCTAACAACTCCCTAACACCTATAAATAGCAGAGGGGAACAGCTTGGAGCAACCGTTTATAATAAATTCTCTATGGAATTACGCTACCCAATAACCTTAAAATCATCTGCGTCGATATACGCTTTAGGATTTTTAGAAGCAGGATCGTCCTATCCAAATTTCAAAGCCTATAACCCTTTTGATTTAAGCCGCTCCGCAGGAGTTGGATTACGTGTGTTTATGCCAGCATTTGGATTATTAGGTATCGATTTTGGACATGGTTTTGATGCTCTTCCGGGACAAACCAAACCGAATGGATGGGAAACCCACTTCATTATTGGGCAACAATTTTAAAAAAATTGAATCGCGATTTTCTAATACTATGAAGTTATGAGCAAACATTTTTTGATATCGTTTTTATCTTTTATTGTAATAAATACAATTCATTCGCAAACCAGAGGAACAAAAGTTGGTTACATCGATATGGAGTATATTTTAGAGAACGTTCCTAATTATGCTGAAGCAACAATACAACTAGAGCAAAAAGCACAAAAATGGAAACAAGAAATTGAGACTAAAAAAATTGCAATCACTAAAATAAAAGAAGCTCTAACCGCTGAAAAGCCTTTATTAACGAAAGGTTTGATCGAAGAGAGAGAGTTAGAAATAAAGTTCCTTGAAAACGAGCTGCTCGACTTTCAGCAAAAGAGGTTTGGATCTAGTGGTGATTTAATACTGCAAAAATCTACCTTAGCAAAACCAATCCAAGATCAAGTTTTCACCGCAGTGCAGGATATAGCAGAAGCTAAAAAATACGACTTTATTTTCGACAAATCTTCCGACCTAACAATGCTGTTTGCCGCAAAAAGATTTGACATAAGCGACCAAGTATTACGAGTATTAAACAGAGCTGAAAAAAGAGAGCAATTAACAAAAAAACAGGTTGCAGCTGAAGAAGCCAAAGAAAATAGAGAAGACGCTATTCAAGACAATCCTTTATTGTCTGAAAGACAAAAAATACTGGATGAGAAAAAAGTTACACGAGATTCAATTATCGCGGACCGAAAATTGATTCAAGAAAAAAAGAAAGCAGAATACGACGAAAGACGACAAAAAATGCTTTCTGATAGGGAAGACAAGAAAAATGGCACGGTTTCTGACCCTATCAAGAAAAATGACATAAAGAAAAATATAGGTACTTCAGAGGATGTAAATTCAGCTGCTGACAGTGCAAAGAAAGAGCAAATTGACACAAGAGCCAAGATACTCGAAGATCGCAAAAAAGTGATTGACGATCGTAAGAAAGCTTTGGAAGATAGAAGAATAAAAGTAATACAACACAGAGATTCAATTAAGCAGGCCAGAGAAGAACAATTAAAACTAAAACAATAATTAATTACTTAATATTTTAAAAACGATGAAACAGATTAAAACTTTATTAATTGCTGCATTATTTATTTTCGGAGCAAGTCAGACAACTAGCGCACAAGCAAAAACGGCTCACGTAGATGTTAGTGAAATTATGGCTAAGATGCCAGCTATGTTAGATGCTCAGAAGCAATTAGAAAAATTAAGCGGAACTTATGATTCTGATTACAAGAAAATGGTTGAAGAGTACCAAGCAAAATTAAAAAAATACGAAGCTGAATCTGCTACTGTTACTGACGTAATAAATGGAGACCGATCTAAAGAGGTTCAGGATATGCAAAAAAGAATTGTTGATTTCAGAGATAATGCTCAAAAAGAATTACAACAAAAAGAATCTGACATTGTAAATCCTTTAATGGCTAAAGTAAGAGCTTCAATCCAAAAAGTAGCGAAAGTAAAAGGATTCCAATATGTATTAGACGGTTCCACGCTTTTACTTGCTGACGGTCCAAATTTGACTAATGACGTGAAAAAAGATTTAGGTTTCTAGAAAACCCAAAGCATTATAAAAATACCGCTCACCCATTTTGGGATTGAGCGGTTTTTTTTTGAAGTATTTATTCCTTAGGATTATTAAACGATACCGCTTAACTTTGTTTCAATGGACAATAACCAACCAATAGGTATTTTTGACTCAGGCATTGGCGGCACTTCAATATGGAAGGAGATTCACCATCTGCTTCCCAATGAAAAAACCATATACCTCGCAGACAGTAAGAATGCGCCTTATGGCCAAAAGTCTAAAGACGAGATTGTCGCCTTAAGTATCAAAAACACTGATTTGCTACTTGAAATGAACTGCAAACTCATTGTTGTTGCCTGCAATACCGCTACTACTAATGCTATTCGAGAACTAAGAGCTAAATATGATATTCCTTTTATTGGTATAGAGCCTGCAATAAAACCTGCCGCCACTAATTCAAAAACAAGAAAGATTGGTATTCTAGCCACACAGGGAACGCTTATCAGTGAACTTTTCAATAAAACGGCACAACAGTTTCAAAACACAAAAATCATAGACCAAGTAGGCCATGGATTAGTGCCGCTTATCGAAAGTGGAAAAATGTATTCGTCAGAAATGACCGAATTACTTCATTCCTATTTAATGCCTATGATTGATGCCGATATTGATTATCTAGTATTGGGCTGTAGTCACTACCCTTATCTGATTCCGCAAATTAAAGAAATACTTCCGAAGCATATCCAAATCATAGATTCAGGGGAAGCTGTCGCAAAACAAACACAGAGTCTTTTACAAGAGAAAGTCGGGACTACAACAGAAAAAAATAGTGTCCCTATTTTTTATACCAATTCAAATCCAAAAGTATTAAGGGAATTTTTAGAGAACAAGTATGATATTATAGAAAAGGACTTTTAAAGCAAAGAACCTACTCTTCTTTGAACCAACTAGAATACATTACATAGTTATTTGAAATGCGTTCTATCTCATCTGCAAAGTCAGATTGATCAATGTCTTTTACTCTTCTGGCAGGAACACCAGCCCAGATTGACCCTGTACCAACCGTTGTATTTTGAGTTACAACAGCTCCGGCTGCTACTATAGAATTACTCTCAATGACACAATTGTCCATTACTATAGCTCCCATGCCTATCAATACATTGTCTTTAACTACACAACCATGCACAATTGCATTGTGTCCAATTGAAACATTATTACCTATGATTGTAGGATGCTTTTTATACGTGCAATGAATGATTGCTCCATCCTGAATATTTACTTTATTACCTATTTGAATGAAATTTACGTCTCCCCTAATAACAGCATTGAACCAAACACTGCACGATTCTCCAAAACTTACATCACCAACAATAGTAGCGTTTTCAGCAACAAAACAATCCTCAGGTATAAGTGGTGTCTTTCCATTAACAGATTTTATTACCATGTGTTATCTAAATTTAATTAATAGCGGGACAGTTACATTCGTATTTCACCGGTTTGCAAAACAGATTAATACCTAAAGTGATTTGGTGATAACCTCCATCGTCAAATTTAACAGCACCTGCAACATGCGAGTAGGTATAAGCAAACATAAAGTTATTAAAATTCACACCGACAATTGGGGTAATATATTGTAGTTTTTGCGTGGCTATACCATTACCACTAGTATACTGCGCTCCGTCAATACTTCGACGGTAAGATAAGCCTCCCCATAGTGTTCCGAAATCCATATTTTTATACGCTTTCATGTTTATATCAATCGATTTCTCTTGCGTCTTCTCAACAACTTGAAACAAAACGGAAGGTTCAAATAATATCCTGTACTTATCACCAAATACATAACCCGCACTTAATAAATATTTACGTAAATTATCACTTTCATACTCGGTGTAAATATCCCTTCTAGTTTCGATGGCGTTTTTTACAGTTCCATGCATATAAAAATCTAAATAGTTATACGACGCTCCAATGTCTACGTTGAAATACGAGTCTTTTTGCACTACAGTGCCATCAATACCTGGATCATAATCACCTGATTGTAAAAAACTAGTTTCATCTAATTGGCTTTGAATTAATCCTCCACTAATCCCAAATGATAATTGATTCAAATCAATTTCGTCTCTAGAAAACATTAGATGATAGGCATAAGAAAATTTTACCCCTTTTTGAGAGTGATATCCGTTTTTATCATTGAACAAGATAATTCCCGCACCAGCTTTTTCGCTGACTCTTCCATTAAAACTGATTGTCTGAAGTTCCGGTGCATCCGCTTGACCAAACCATTGTTTGCGTGCTGTTAATCTTATTTTAGCACAGTTTGCGGCACCAGCCATTGACGGATGAATCAGATAATAATTATCTGATAAATAATCAGAATAAACCGCTATTCCTTCTTGGGCGAAAGCGTACGATGATAGTAAGAAAATAAAAAATAAAAATTTAATTTTGATAAACATTGAAATACTATTAAATGGAAAATGACTGTTAATGCACTTGGAAACGTAATGAAAGACCCTCAACAACTAAATTTAAGTTAATTTCATCATTAATAAATCAAATATAGTTAATCGTAGAAAATAACTTTAGTAAATTTGTAAAAATAAATAAACACCATGACAAACGTTACCATAAAAGAAACACAAAATCCCACTATACTTAAATTTGAATTTGAAGATTTTATAACTCAAAATGAAAGTTTTGAATTCAAAAACATCGACGAGGCAAAATCATCACCTCTTGCACAGCAGTTATTTTACTTGCCTTTTGTAAAGACGATATACATCTCAGGAAACTTCATCGCCATAGAAAAATATAACATTGTTGAATGGGATGATGTTAAAGATGCCGTAGCAGAACAAATAAATACTTTTGTAAGTAATGGGGGAACAATTATAACAATCGATGAAAACAAAACAAAAAAACAGCCGATAACCGTCTACGGAGAAACTACTCCCAATCCGGCTGCGCTAAAGTTTGTGGTGAGTCGAATGCTGACTAAAGAACCTGTAGAATTTAAAAGTATTGATGATACGGCTGCATCTCCATTAGCACAAGAATTGTTTAAATTTTCTTATGTGAAAGAAGTTTTTATTGATGAAAACTATATATCGGTTACCAAATATGAAATCAATAATTGGGAAGAAATAACATTAGAGATACGAAGCTTCATTAAACAATTTATCGAAAATGGAGGAATCGTCCTTGATGAAACTATGCTTGCTGCAGTTGCCGTTGACAAGAAAGAAAAAAATAAAACACAAGAGTTTGACAATTTAGATGTCACGTCACAACAAATCATCAACATATTAGAAGAGTATGTTAAACCAGCCGTTGCTGCTGATGGTGGCAATATTGTTTTTGATTCTTACAACGAAAAAGATAAAATTGTAAAGGTGATACTTCAAGGTGCTTGTAGTGGTTGTCCGTCTTCAACATTTACATTAAAATCCGGCATCGAAAATATGCTAAAAAGCATGCTAAATGATGAAAAAATCCAAGTAGAAGCAGTAAATGCATAAATAAGCTGCCTTTCATAATAAACGCAACTAATTGACATAGATGCACTTAACTTGTAATAATCTTTGATTTATAAGGCATTTTCGAAAATAATTACTAAATTTAAGTTCAACTTAAAAAACAGAAATTATGTCAGTATTAAAGGTTATTGAATTACTTGCAAGCTCAACTGTTAGTTGGGAGGATGCAACACAAAAAGCGATCACTAAAGCTTCAAAATCGTTAAAGAACGTAAAGTCGGTCTATGTTAAGAATCAAAGCGCCGCTGTATCTGATGGTAAAATATCCGAATACAGAGCTACCGTGAAAGTGACTTTTGAGCTAGAATAGTTCAAATTAAAAATGTAAATAGAGCGTTTCGGCAGAGACGCTCTATTTATTTAACGTCTTTTTGAATAACACTCTCGTTCCGATAGATTATCCAATATAGTCCAAGTACACGATACTATTTTTTTGTATCGACAGTATAGCAGAATGTCTTGGCCTACAGAGCGCATTCGTTTGTTATGACTACCGTCATGTGCCTGCAAAATTGTACCAAATAAAAAACACTTCATTTACAGTTGTCATTATGTTTATATTATCCCTAGATTTCAATCTTTTCGTATAAACAACAGTCACTATAGCGATCTGATACCACAAGCACTAGCCTGTCACGATTTAAAAAAAAGAGGTACCTCTGCTAGAAAAACATAAACTGAATTGATTACTAAAGTGAAAGTAGCGCCACGCCATCAAAATATAATATAGTACCTTAATCGTGCACAATGAGCATTCCTTTAATTCAATCCTTGGAAAAGACTAGCAAAAGCGATCACTCAATTATAAAAAGAACTAGCGGCTTAGCAGACCACAAAAAAATAGTGATAGTAAACATACTGAATGAGCGGCCGTCTACGCTATTGAACAGTCCTATAATCGTAAAATAGGGCACAAAACAAACTTCGTAGACACCAGCACTATCAACGGAAGAAAATGAAGAATTTGACGCTGACTGAATGAAAACTAAAAAGCTTTTAAATAAAAGAGAGGATTTTAAATAATTAATGGCTCGAATTGAAGAAGATCTTAATTGGTGTTTGAGTAATAATTATGTGTATTTTTACCGCAACAACATAAATTTTCTCATTGGAGAGGATTTTTTATTACTTTAAAAAATGTACTTAGATCCAAAATATGTTACTGATTACGCCAGTAGGTTTGTAAAAACTTTCATTGAATATTCTCCAAATCTGATTTTTGCATTTCTTATATTGTTCATAGGTCTTTATGCGATACGAATTATAAATCGACTAATCCGAAAAATAATGGTTAAAAGGGATTTAGACCCTACGCTGACTAATTTTTTAGGAGATATTCTACTTTGGGTTTTAAGAGTATTGTTGTTCGTAACCTTCATCTCAAAACTAGGAATAGAAACCTCCTCTTTTGTGGCCATACTGGGCGCAATGGGACTAGCTGTGGGACTATCGCTTCAAGGTTCCCTCTCTAATTTTGCAGGAGGAATGCTAATCATTATTTTCAAACCATTTAAAGTAGGACACACAATAGAAGCGCAAGGTATTTTTGCCACAGTTAGTGAGATTCAGATTTTTGTTACCAAATTAGTGACTCCGAACAACCAAACGGTATTTATTCCGAACGGAATTTTATCTAACGGCAACATCACTAATTATTCTCTGGAAAAATTTAGAAGAGCTGATTTAACCTTTGCGATTTCTTATGATTCAGATATTAAAAAAGCAAAAGACCTAATTTTATCGATTTTAAATGAAAACCCGAAAGTGGTTCAAACGCCTCAGCCAGAAGTTTTTGTAAAGAACCTGACTGATAGTGCCATTGAGTTGGCCGTACGCCCATGGACAAAAAGCGAAGATTTTGGCGCTGTTTTCACTGAAACATTAGAAAATTGTAAAACAGCTTTTGATGCAGCAGGAATAGTAATACAGCCTTATGTAAAAGAAATGTCCGCAATTAAAAACTAATTATTACACGTTCTTCTTCGAAGTGGTTACCATAAAATCTTTCAGATAAAAAGGTTCAAAATAAGCTACATCTACAGTGTCACTCATTTTATACTTTTCAAAACTAAGCTTACTCATCTGACTTGCAGAAGGATATTTTACTTCTTCCAAAAAAGTAAAATTTTCTTTTATCAAAACCGTTTGTGCTTTCTCAGAGCAATCACCAACAAAATATACAGGTCCGATTAACTCTGCAAATGAGTCTCCATCTATAATTTCAGCCCGAGTTTCCCGTTTACTTTCTAATTCAGAACTAAATATCGCGCTATACACTTCCATCCTTCTTGCGTCGATCATTGGAATGATTAATCCATCACATAGAGGAGCCTGCGCCGCCAATATTTTCAAAGTATCTACTGCTATCAAAGGAATACCTAAAGCATAACACAAGCCTTTAGCGGCAGAAACACCGATACGCAGTCCTGTATAAGAGCCCGGACCATGACTCACCGCAATAGCAAATAAATCTTTATATGTAATACCTGCCTCCTTTAAACTTGCTTCAATAAATACATGCAACCGCTCCGCATGCGAATATCCCTCTTCTGCAATTTCATTACAGCTAATGGTTTCTCCATTTCTAGCGATTGTTACCGAACAATTTTTAGTTGAAGTTTCTATGTTAAGAATATAGGTCAATACTTTTCTATTTAATTTTAAATTATTCTAAGGCAAAAGTACTACTCTAAAATAAAACTACTTGCTTTTTTCTTTTTCGCTTTCTGATTTAATATATACCATATCATTCGAATTTAATTCTTTAGAAACGGTAGTATAAGGGCCGGTAATCACTACATCACCTTTTTTGAGGCCAGTCTTCACTTCAATATTTGTATCATCTTGAATTCCGGTCTTTATAACGCGTATTTTAGCTTTATCCCCTACTTTCACAAAAACACACTCGAATTTCTTGTCGCTTTTAGGTGCTTGATTTTTATCATCCGAAGGTTCTAATACTTTTACATCGCTAACCGCCGATGTATCTGATTTTACGACTACAGCACTTATTGGCACCGCTAATATACTATTCTTTGTTTTAGTGATAATATCAACAGTAGCAGTCATCCCTGGTCTAAAAGGAGAGTACGCAGCTGGTTTCCCTTTTAATAAATCTAGATATGATTCTTTAAGTATTCTTACTTTCACTTTAAAATTAGTTACTTGATCTGCTGTTAAAGACGAACTCGCTGAATTAGAAATACTAGTCACGATACCTTTAAATTGTTTTTTCAAATAAGCATCAACTTCAACCTTAGCGGCATCACCAACTTTTATTTTTACAATGTCATTTTCATTTACGTCTACTTCAACTTCCATATTGTTTAAGTTCGCAACCCTCAAAATCTCTGTACCGGTCATTTGCTGCGTCCCTAAAACCCTTTCACCTAACTCTACATTAAGCACAGAGATAGTTCCGTCTGCAGGAGCGTAAATTACGGTTCTCCCTAAATTATCTCGAGCCTCATTTACAGAAGCCGAAGCACTTTTTACACTAAAATAAGCAGACTCCTTACTCGCTTTCGCAACTTCAAAAGAAGCGATGGATTTATCCCAATCTGATTTAGAAATGATTCCTTTTTGAAATAATATTTTATTTCTTTCATAACTTGCTTTAGCTTCTCTAAACTGAGCTTCAGCTTGTGCCAATCCCGCTTTTGAACCTGACAAACCTGCTATGGTTCTGTTTAAACTTGATGTGTATAAATCTGGATTTATCTTCACTAATAAATCTCCTTTTTTCACCACTTGACCCTCGACGACAGGTAATAAAATAATCTCTCCGGAAACTTCCGATGAAATCTTTACTTCAATTTCAGGCTGAATTTTACCAGTAGCTGAAACAGTTTCAACGATAGTTATAGCATTCACTACGGCTGTTTCAACCTCCTTGCCTTCATCTTTATTTCCAATAACCCCTGTTTTTGAAAGTATAATTAATAAAGCAATAACGACAACTGCACCGCCTATTAAGAGGTAAATTGATTTCTTTGACATAATGTATTAGTTTTTTATGATCGGAATTCCAAAATAGAATTCTAATATTTTAATTTTGAAAATATAATCGTATTTTGTCCTGAGCACGTCAGATTGTGCATTGGATAATAAGGTTTGAGATTGATTTAAATCAAAGGAATTCATCAAGCCTACATCAAATCGTTCTTTTGCATAACTATAAGCCTCCTGTCTCGCCTCTAATGCCACTATAGCTGATTCGTGTGCATTTAGCGCCCCTTTAGCATCTGTAAATGCCACATAAACATTTCTTTGCAAATCTAAATCTTGTTGTTCTAGCGCAATTTTAGACCTCTCCAAACTTACCTTTGAACGCTCTACATTATTTCTAACTGAAAATCCATTAAAAACAGGAATCGATAGCTGAGCACCAAAAGACTGTCCTTTATTGTCACTGAATTGATTTAGAAAAGGGGCTGCCTTTCCTAAAACAGGTAAAGAATTAGGACGCAGAACATTTTGGTTTGTTCCCTCCACGAAGCCAAATACTGAAGTTGGATTCATAGGATCTAATTCAGTTCCAACTATCCTGTCAGCATATCCTACTCTTGTACTTAAATTGTAAAATCCTCTCAGAGTTGGTTGAAAAGCTCCTTTTGCGATAGCCACATTTTTTTCGGCAATTTCAAAATTAATTTGGGCTAATTTTAATTCTGTTCTTTGTTCCTTCGCTTTATCATAAATAGCCACTGGAGTTTGTAACAAAATCGTATTCTCCTCTTTTACTTCAGTATTGTCCGCTACATCAAAATCTTGAAAAGTATCTAATTGCAATAATTGCGCTAAACTTAGTTTAGAAATCATTAAAGTATTTTCGGCAATGATTACTCTTTGGTTATCAGACGCCACTGTAGCCCTGACATCTAATAAGTCCCCCTTAGGTATTGTCCCCGCATTAACTAATTCCTGCGATCGCACAAGTTGCTTTTCATTAATACTCCTTTGATCTGTTTGCACTTTTAAGTTTTCCTTATTGAAAAGAACCTGCAAGAAAGCATTGGCAACATTCAACGCAATGTCCTCTTGCATTTTAAGCAATTGATATTTCGCAGCAACTATAGAAAGATTAGCTCTTCTTAATGTATTTTGATTCTGTAAACCTTTATAAATATCAATTCCAATATTTGCTCCCGCTGATGTAAACTGCGTTGTTTTATTTTGTAACAAACCGGTAGTGATATCTTGGTTCAAACCAATATTCCAAGAATGTGAAGCGTTTGCATTTAGTGAAGGAAGGAAATTGCCTATCGCTGCCCTTTTATCAATAGCAGCGGATTCAATGTCTAGCTCCGTTTGTTTAACCGATATGTTGTTTTCTATTGCATAATTCACACATTCTCTTAATGTCCACTTTTTAGATTGAGCATTAGCAGCCACGCTGTAAAGTATTAGAAGAATTAAACTATAATGAACTTTATTTGACATGTTTTTTTAAATAAATTGTAATGTGAGCGTCGCAAATCAGTACCGTTACTGATTTATAACTTCAAGTAAAAATACAAAACGTAATCGGATTTAACCCTTGATAAAAATAGTTAGACATTTAAAATATGCTTTTGTTACAAAAAAACAAAAAAATATATTTGTTTCACTAATTTTACTATCTCAAATCAGAACAAATGCCTAAACCTACTTCATTCCTACTTTTTATTTTTACTTTGCTACTGTTTTACAGCTGTTCAACCTCCCAAAAAATCACCTCGTTACTACCAGAACCTGACAATGCCAGTCCATTAGTCTATGAAAACACTCCATCCTTTATCACGCTGCCAATTACGGTTAAACTACAGGACATTGAGAATCAGACTAACCTTCTTTTAAATGGGCTAATCTATCAAGACAATAACATAAACGACGATGACATCGAAATAAAGGCATGGAAACTAGCCCCCATATCCATCACACAGGCCAATGAAAAATCAGGAGATAAAATTAAAATCACCTTACCGCTAAAAGCTTTAGTAAAGTATAGAGTAGGTACAAAACTACTAGGAACTGCACTCTACACAACTCGCGAATTTAATCTTAGCGGAGTAGTAACATTGACTAGTGATGTAAGTTTAACTAATTGGAGATTAATCACAAAGACTGAAATAAATTCTTTAGAATGGAATGAAAGCCCGAGTACCACAATCCTTGGAAAAAACATTCCAGTTACGTATTTGATTAATCCAGCTATCAAGCTTTTCAAATCTCAAATAGAACGCAAAATTGATGAAGCTGTAGCAAAATCAATGAATTTCAAACCAAACGTAATGGATGCCTTAGCAAAAGTTTGCGAACCCTTTCAAATGAATGAGAGTTACGAAAGCTGGTTAAGAATAACTCCTTTGGAAATCTATAGTACTACCGCAAAGTTAAAAAGGGATCAATTTTCACTACAAATGGGAATGAAATGCACTATCGAAACACTGATGGGCAACAAACCCGAATCAAAGTTTGACGTAAATAAAATTATTCTGAAACCCGTAGCTATCATCCCTAAACAAATTTCAGCGACTATCATTGCGATATCTGCCTACGCTGATGCTTCTAAGATAATGAAGAAAAATTTTGCCGGACAGGAGTTTAAGTCAGGAGGTAAAAAGGTGACAATACAAGATGTATCAATTTGGCACAAAAATGGCAAAATAGTGATTGCTTTAGATCTATCAGGAACACTCAACGGTAAAATTTACTTAACTGGCTTTCCTCAATACGATGACAAAACAAAAGAAATATATTTTGACGATCTGGATTACGTTTTAGACACTAAAAATAAGTTAATTCGTACCGCCAACTGGCTTGCTCAAGGTTTAGTACTGCAAAAAATAAAAGAAAATTGCCGCTATTCAATTAAAGCCAACTTAGATGAAGGTAAAAAAACAATCATGGGCTATCTCGAAAATTATTCCCCTATATCAGGTGTATTTATTAACGGAACGACTGAAAGCATACAGTTTCAAAAAATTCAGTTAATGAACAACGCGATCATAGCATTTATCAAGGTGAATGGAGAAATTAATGTTTCCATTAATGGACTAAAATAAAAACAACTGCTTAGTCCATCTTTTTATTCCTTCTCATTCGGTACACGGCATAACCGATTCCGGCAACTAGCACATAAGGAACGGCCATAAGGTAGACGATTCCGTCATTTACGGCCTGCGCCTGCGCGGTATTAGACTCTCCCCCTAATGCTGCTCTACACATGGCGCACTGTGCTCCCACATTTATAGAAAAAAATAAAGATAAGATAAAAAATAATGTTGTAATTCTCTTTTTCATAACGCTGTTTTATAGCTTTGTATCTCCTTTTGTCTTAAATAACATAGTACGGTGAAATCATTAAATAAACAACAACGCCAGTGACAGCGACATATAGCCAGATAGGAAAAGTAATCCGAGCGATTTTTTTATGCTTATCAAAAACTTGCGCCCAAGCACGCACATAGGTAATCAACACTAAAGGAATAATTATAATGGACAATACAATGTGCGTCACTAATATAAAATAATAAACATATTTGATAACTCCATCTCCACCAAATTTAGTCGAATCGGCGGTCATATGATAAGCAACGTACATTACTAGAAATGCAATGGACAAAGCAATAGCAGTAGTCATCAATGACCTGTGAAGCTCGCGCTTACCATTTTTAATTGCAATAACTCCAGCGATCAACAGCACCGCAGTAATACCATTTGTAGTAGCGTATATAGGCGGCAAAAACGATAGCGCTTCCACATCGTAACCAAAATCTTTAAGTTTAACTCCAAAAAGAAATGCCACCGCAACCGGTATTACGATGGACACCGCTATAATCCATTTATTGTATTTCTGCTCTAAATTTAATTCGCTCATCTGTATTACTCTTTTAATAAAACATTAATATCTTGCTGAATATCTCTAACTCCTTTTTTATCTAAACCATCATAATACAGTATAGGATTACCAAAATCATCTTTCCTGCAACGAATATCTCCGTTTTTATCAACCAAGGCAAACAACCCAGAATGCTCAAATCCTCCGTTAACCTTACTGTTTTCTCCCGCATAGAGATTAAAACCTTTATTAGCTAGATCATAGATTTTATCACGATCACCAGTTAAAAAATTCCAACTTGAGGATTTGACCCCTAATAAGTTAGCATGTTCTTTCAAAACTTCAGGAGTATCGTGTTTCGGGTCAATAGTTATTGATACTATTCCAAAATTTGGATTACCAAAGAATTTCTTCTCGATCAACAACATACTTTGATTCATTTTAGGACAAATAGAAGGGCAAGTAGTAAAGAAAAATTCTAAAACATATACTTTACCTTTGTAGCTTTCATTAGTAATCTTCAAGCCATCTTGATTTATCAACTCAAATTTGGGTGCTGGACCTATTCTTGTTAACTTATCCTCTAATACATTTGTATTTTCAACATTGTCAAGACGTTCTCCTTTTACAATTTCACCATTCTGTATTCTGGATATTATTTTAGGAACTGCATATATTCCAAAAATTAAAATAATAAAAGAGATTCCAATGTATGATTTATTTTTAAACATATAGTGTGAATTTATAGTTGCTTTGTAGCATTACGATTTTTCTTGAGTGCCGCTCGGTATTCATATAAAATAACTTTAAAATCATCAAGCATCTCATTACTCAATTCGGCGGGACTAAAAGTACTATATCCCTCCTTGTAATCTTTTACTTTCTTCCTCCCCCTCAGGTTTCTGTCTTTGTCTACAATGTACACATCAGGTGTACCCGAAGTAGCATCTAATTTACCGACTAGTTTTAATTGAGCATAGTAGGCATTAATCTGTTCCGGTGTAGCAAACAAAAAATGCCATTGTGCCAAATCTGTAAACTCTTCTAAAGCGTCAAAAATACTATGAATATCACTTTCAGTACCCAAAGGACAAATCATCACGAACTGCACGTCCTTAAAAGTATGGTACCGTTGGTAAATTTTTTGATTAAGATTAAAAAGATTACCTCGGTTTTCCAAAATACTAGAACCACCAAAACCTAAAACAGTAATTTTATTATTTAGAGTGACTTTTTTTCCATCTAAAGACTTCCAATCTCCAAAGTCATTCACCTTCGTGGTAATTACGGGCAATTTTGTAAAACCATTTACTCCAGTAGCGAAAAAAAGATATGCTACAATTGGCAAGACAAAAAGAACGAAAAGAACTATATTTTTTTTCATTATATTTAGAATACTATTTAAAGTGCAAAAATAAAAAAAGGCACGCAAAGCGCACCTTTTTGTGAATTAATATATTGTTAAAAATTCCATTTAATCGTCGAATTTTTAAAAACCCCATAAATATAATTACCTTCAGTCAACAAAATGAATAGTAAATATAAAATTAAAAATATAACCGGCAATACAACTGCATAACGCAAAGCCGTTTTTTCACCCTCCATGTGCATAAATGAGTAAACAATATAGTATGCCTTATAAACAGTAAGAGCATAGAATATCCAGTTCAGCAAATTCATACCCATAAAATCAGTGAAGTGCAGTGAATCAGGTTTAAGAATACCTAAAATTACTTCTATGATAGTAACTAAAGATAATATCCCGAAGACTTTCCAGATTTTACTGGTGTTTGATACATATTCGTGTTCGTGTGACATAATAAAAACTTTTGAAAATTAAACTAGATAGAAAACTGTAAAAACAAACACCCAAACTAAATCAACAAAGTGCCAATACAAACCCACTTTCTCGACCATTTCGTAACTTCCTCTTTTCTCATACGTCCCAACAAGAACGTTGAAGAAGATGATGATATTTATAATTACGCCTGAAAGAACGTGAAATCCGTGAAAACCTGTGATAAAGAAAAAGAAATCTGCAAACAACTTACTACCGTATTCATTTCTTTTAAGATTAGCTCCTTCTACAACATAGTGAGCATCACTCAATCGTAATTCAGACTCTTTCCTTGAAAGGATTGTTTTTTGCTTTTTAGCAGTCAAAACCTCAGTTCGGATTAGTATATCTGGATGAGATTTAAACCCCGCCTGAACTTCTGCTACAGAAAAACTAGGTAAAGAACCTTCGCCCATAAACCACTTTGCTTTATCTGGAGTCAACTGCTCTCTTTCGTCATGCAAATCTACAGCAAAATCTGCTAGAGCCACACGATGACCTTCCTTATCAACAAACTGAAGTAAACTACCCCCTTTTGTTTCAATAGCACCATACTCGCCTTTAATGAAATTTTTCCATTCCCAAGCTTGTGAACCTACAAAGATCCCCCCACCAACAATGGTTAAAAACATATAAAGTACAACCTTATCTTTTTTCATTTGATGACCCGCATCAACGGCTAAAACCATTGTTACAGATGAAAAAATTAAAATAAAAGTCATTAATGCAACATAATACATCGGCGCAGATACACCATGCATAAATGGAAAGTGAGTAAACACTTCATCGGCAAGTGGCCACGTCTCTATAAATTTAAATCTAGAAAAACCATAAGCAGCCAAAAACGCAGAGAACGTCAAGGCATCAGATACGATAAAAAACCACATCATTAATTTACCATAACTTGCTCCCATTGGCTCATTTCCGCCTCCCCAAGTTTTTTCTTCCCTATTCTCAGTAGTCACTGTCGATCCCATAAAAGTTATTCGTTAAAAAGTTCCCAAATTTACGTTTTTTTCTTATTTAAAGAAATATAAAAATACAAATAAATAAATCCATAGGAAATCAAGAAAGTGCCAGTACATTGCACCTAGTTCTATTCCAAGAGTTTGACCTGAATTGTATTTTTGTTTAAAATGATTATAAATTATAATCAGTAATGAAATTACCCCACCAGCAAGGTGCATTAAGTGCACCACGGTTACAACGTAAAGAAAAGTAGTTGTTATCGAACTCTCACTTCCCGTGAAATAATATCCATCTTGCACTATCTGACCAAAGCCCATAAACTGCAGAATAACAAACAATATTCCTAAAGCTAAAGTAGCAATAAGAAATGCAGTAGTAGCGCTTTTATTGTCTTTTTGAATGGCTTTCTTTGCCAAATGAAATGTAACACTACAACCAATTATAACAATAGTGCTATAATAAAAGGCTATTGGTAATTCAAAATCAGTCAACCAATCCACTCTCGATTTACTTACCACAAACGCACTGGTAAGACCCGCAAACATCATAGTCATACTGACCATGGAGAACAACAATATCAATTTGTATGATCTTCCCGTTCTTGACTTATGCTCGTCTGTTGTCATTGTAACTTCCATATCTATCTCAAAAATTTATCAATTATATACACTAACTGTAATAGGGTAATATACCCAACACTAACAAGCATTAAAGTTTTAGCTGCTTTTGCCGTTCGTAACTTATAAAGTTTTACTGCATAAAACAACATCCAAATACCCAATAAAAAAACTGCAACTGCAGCCACAGGAGATATAAATAGCCTACCAGTGTATCCCAACGAAGGTAATAATGACGCTATAATGAGCCATCCCGTGTATAAAATAACCTGCAAAGCGGTACCCTTGTCTTTTTTTCCTGTTGGCAACATAAAAAATCCTGCCTTTTCATAATCTTCATACAAGAACCAACCAATTGCCCAGAAATGAGGGAATTGCCAAAAAAACTGAATTAGAAATAACGTTCCAGCTTCTATCCCAAAATCATCTGTTGCAGCAACCCAACCTAACATAAACGGAATAGCTCCCGGAAAAGCACCCACAAAAACGGATAATGATGTGACCGTTTTTAGCGGGGTATAAACACTGGTGTATAAAAATATAGAAATCGCACCAAACATTGCTGTTTTTGGGTTGATCATATACAACAACGTAATCCCTATTATTGTCAGTACGCTCGCAACAAACAAGGCTGAAAAAGAAGACATTCTACCCGTAGGAACAGGACGATTTTTAGTTCGATCCATCAAGGCATCTAAATCTTTCTCAATTACCTGATTAAATGCATTTGATGCCCCTACCATACAATACCCTCCGACCGCCAGCATTATCAATACAGACCACTGAAAAGGATAATCTTTACTGAAGCCCAAAAAATACCCTGCTATAGAGGAAAATAAAACGCTTAGAGCCAACCCGGCTTTCGTGATTTCTTTAAAATCCAGAAAAACAGTTTTGAGAGAAAATGTATTTGACGAACTATTCAATGCGGTTTTCATTAGGTTTTCTAAAACTGATGCAAAGGTACAACTTACTGATAGAAATCGGAATGAAGAATTTAGATTTTTTTTAAAGTAATATTTTTTTTTAAGAGACTATGACCTATTTATAAAATGAGCGTTTCTATTTTGCGTTTTATTGATAATTTCACTAAAAGCACTACTAATAATCAAAATACCAATTAAAAATATCTGCACGCAGTCCCAATGTCAACCAACTGGTACTCTCATTGAACGTAGTTGCCGTATTCTTAGTAGGATCAAAACTCCTATGGATGTAGCTAATGTACAATTTCAAATTAGTAGCAGGGTTTACTAGATAACCGCCTTGAATATCCGCTATAAAAAGAGAAGCTTTATTCCCCTGTCCTACTTTTACACCGCGGTCAAAAGGTCTGTTTTCGTCATAATCTTTATAAATATTCCCCCCATAATTAAAACTGTCACCAGCAGTACCAAAATCCAAGCCGCGAGTTCCTGCAGTGATTTTTGCATCAGCAAAATACCTGCCTTTATGGTAACGAGCAATAGCGATAAATTCTTTAAAATTACCGCCCCACTGGTGTCCTATACTTTGATTATTATGTCCATAATTTGTTATAGGCACACTGTGAGAATATACATAAGGACGCACGTGATTATATTCTAACTGCAACAATAAATTATCAACATCGAATGCATTATAGTATTTGACACCCAGCTGATAACCATATTTATTTTTCCAGCTGTTATCTCCCCTTTTAACATCTCCAAGAGAAAATTCATCCAAGAGAAACTGACCGTATACATTAATTTGATCATCCCACTTGTACTTATATGTTAGCCCTAGTAGCGCATTTCCCGTCCTCGCTGACGACGCAAATTCAACTGACCTATAAAATACAATAGGATTGATAAAACTGGCATCAAACCCTCTGTCGTTCGTATTAGTCCAAATGACTGATTCGAAGAAACCAAGGTTCAATCTATTAGAAACATTCCAACTCAAGTAGTGGTTTGCCATAAACTTAGTCGCATAGGTTCTTTCTAAAGTAACTTCGGGACGAACATCTTTTAGCCACATATACGTATTGGTATATTTTATTTTCCAGAAATTAGTGTTTATTTTAAAATAGGGATAAGGACTAGCGCCATCACTTTCCAACAATGAGCGATATCCATCACCAATAAAGTTCCTTCCATACCCCAATTGCAAATCAATGTGTTTACTTGCTGTAAATGTCAAATTAGCCTCCGCCAAAGGAAAGTCATAAGAATCAGTTTTAAAGTTTTTAGCAATCCCCATCCCAGGTATAATTGCCGGATTACCACCGGCAGGTTTTATCGATTCAGCATACCGATTGAAGTAATCTGCAAAACGTCCCTGACTTTCAAATACGGTTGTTGAAAAATTCAGCTTATCTCCAAGACCTCCTCTAAAATTAATCGCTCGGGTATTGACATATGTATAAGAAGCATCGCTGCCAGAAGCTTTACCTACTTGAAGATCCAATATTGGATTTAATGACAGCCAATAGCCATCTCCTTGAATTTCAACTAAATTCTCATTCCATAACTTTCTGGCCAACCAACTAGTCCCATTTTTTTTAAGTTTTTCATTTATCCCTTTAAGGTCATAGTACCTTGACACCTCAGCATAAGTATACGGTTTTGAAGCCGTGTGATTATTACTTCCCACGCGATTTAATGCTCCATCAAATTGCGAATAATAACTATGCGAAAAAGGAATATTTAAATGACTCTCGAACTCAGGATTATTATATTTCTTGTACACAAGACTATCTAATTCCGTTAACTGTTTTACGTTAGCTTGTGTTATTTCGGCACGCATCAATGTTTCGGCAGTATTTGTCTCAGCAATTTTCAATGGAATTGCAATAGTAATATTGTATTTTGAATAGACAGCACGACCATTATATGTTGAAGCAATAATTTTGGGGAATTTGGCAAATACCCTTTTCGCCTCCTTTATCAACTCATCATCTATTGCATTAACATAGATGACTTTGAAAACACCATCAGCATCTACTTCAAAAAGAACTTTAACATTACCTTCAAAATTATTTTTCATAAGGTTTTCAGGAACGACAAAATTTTGAAAAACAAAATTTTGCACTTCATAATAAAAGCAACTTTCCAATTCCTTACTTTCCCTATTTTCACAATGCGAAAAAACAGGAAAACGTTCAGGAGAAATACTTGACTCTAATAAATCTCGGTCTTGCGAATAAGTAAGAAAAGAAAAAAATAATAAAAATAAAAGGAACGAACTCTTTTTCATATTGCTTTTTATTGTGTGATTAATATCCGATATCTGTATCGCCGCCATTCGCAATTGCTTTTGCTCCCGACGTCCCTATTCGCTTCACTCCTAACTTAATCATCGCGACCGCCTCTTCATAAGTCCTAACACCTCCAGCAGCTTTTACGGGAAGTGGTGTTGCATTTTCTAACATCAGCATAATCGATGGGATTGTTGCGCCATTAGGTAAATTATTTTCAGTCTTATAAAATCCCGTAGAAGATTTCACAAATACAGAGACAAAGTACTTTTCGTCAAAATTTGAAATCACGATGTTTTTTATAAGAGCAGTCAATTGTACAATTTCTTTATCATTCAAAGCGGCAACTTCAATAATCCACTTTACAACTTTATTATTTTTGATACCAAGTTGAGTTCCCTTCAAAACCCCTTCTTTCACTAAATTTATATCGCCATTTTTAAACGCCTCGTAATTACAAACATAATCCAAATCATCCGCTCCGTCCTGAATTGCCTTTTTAGCCTCAAATAATTTATCTGCAATAGTTGAATTTCCTGTTGGAAAATCTATAACAGTCCCTATTTGCAAGTTTGAGCTCGCATCAGAAACCATTTGACGGGCTAAAGAAACCATATCAGGGCGAATCATAATCAATTTGAAATGTTCGTCAATAGCTTCTTGAATAAAGCCTGTGACCACTTTGACATTGTCTTTCTCATCAAGCCCCGCCTGATCTGCTGTTTTCAAATAGGTCGAATCTAAATATTTTTTAATATCCATTATCATTCTAGTTTAAATTTAAACATTGGCTTTTTACAATGCAAAAATACATTGAAAATTAATATTAGTTTTATGGAAGCAGTGTATTTATAAGACAAAACCTACGAATATTGCTCAAATTTGTAGACCTTGGAAATTTTGATGGTAAAAGACATATGAAATGTGATGAAAATTAAATTACAAAGCAAAAAGAACTACTACTAGAAAATAAAAAATCCCACCAAGGTGGGATCACTATTTGTATTAAATTTTATCTAAAGGCCTCTTTTTAAAATATAAAATAAGTAAGCATACAGCTAGAGCTGCTCCTGCTATATTTGCTACAACATCAAGCACATCTTCTTTTCTGCTCGTTGTATATTGCCCCTGCATAATTTCGATGGTAACGCCAAAAAGAACAGAAAACAAAAATGAAACAATATACGGTCTATAACTATCTGGACTCTTTATTTGTGTTTTAAAAAATAAGATCCAAAGAGATGTAAATACAAAATGAAAAAAAGCATGAACTACTTTATCCAAATTTTCAATAGTCACCACAGGAAGCTTATCTGATTGCACTAAACACAAATAAAGAACGACCCCTGTCCAAAGGACAGCAATCCAAAATATTATTTGTTTAAGCACCTATAAGCTCCTTGTATGCTTCATTTGAAAGTAAAGAATCATAATCCGCAACATCCGCAACTTTAATTTTTATCATCCAACCAGCACCATAAGGATCTGCGTTTACTGCTTCAGGAGTACCTTCTAAGGCATCATTGAATTCTACAATTTCCCCCGCTAATGGCAAAAACAAATCAGATACTGTTTTAACAGCTTCTACTGTTCCAAAAACCTCATCTTTTTCCAAAGTTTGGTCTAAAGTTTCCACTTCAACATAAACAATATCCCCTAGTTCTTTTTGAGCAAAATGCGTGATTCCTACAGTTGCAACATCACCTTCTAAACTAACCCATTCGTGATCTTTAGTATACTTTAAATTTGCCGGTATATTCATAATAAATACGTGTTGATAATTGATAATTGAATTATTGAATCGCAAATGTAACAATCTTATGTCCAAATATAGTTCAGATTTTAATAAATTTAATTCCCAAAATTATATCGGAGCGTAAATCCAGACCGAATATTTGTAAGAGGGAACGAGGTAGATATTACTGCTTTTGAAAAGGAGTGGTCATAATAGAAAATCGCAGTCAAATTTTTACTAAAAGAATAATCTGCTGTTAATTTTAAAGACCAAATATTTTGTCCACCAGCTAATTGATTATTATCATAATCTAAATACCTCACTATGGTTTGGTTATTACGATAGGAGAAATCCGCTTTCATATTGATGTCCCCTTTAATGATGCCTGATGGATTATCTGCTAACTTAGAACTAAAAATCACATCTTTAAATCGATACCCTACACCGATAACATACTCTATTCCTTTTACTTCCGTCAATAAATTATTATCAAAACTCATTGATAAGGCTCTATCTTTCTTGATTTCAGTCAGTATTTTTAAGGAACTTTTAAGTTCAAAATCCATTCGAATAAGCGGACTGAACTGCTCTACCAGATTAACATTAGACATGATTGTTTTATTAAAAAAGTTACCGCTTGCATCTACTCCATCTGGTGTTTTATCATAATCAAAATTAGAGCGGTACTGATTTATGGTATAAGAGGCCCTATAGTTATGTTGCAAAGAAAATCGTTTAAAATTCCTTCTGAACAAATCATAACGCATCAATCCATTGTATTTTACTGCCCAGTTCGGAATCGGTACGCTTCTAAAAATCCCTGTAGAAACCCCTGCAGCATTACTTCCGGAATAGGCTGCCATAAAAGCGGGCAATAATACGGCTTGATTATTTTTTCCAAATCCTAACGGATATCCATCAGCACCAATATTACTCGGGTTGTTAACATCTATACCGCGCTCAGATGCCAATCTATTCGCAATTACTAGCCTATTAGCCCTAAAGTCATCAAACGCTGCAGAAGAAACTTCATCACTTGTAGAGAACGATGTTTTTATAAGAACCGTTGAAATAGAAAAAAGACCATAAGTATAAGGGGAAAGCGCGTAATACTGACCTTCCAGAACATTATATTGTTCCGAAAAATTCTTCGAATAAGACCTATCAGCCGTTAAATCAATTTTTAAATCCGGAAACAAATCCACATTTGCGGTCGCCTTAAACATCTTATTGGTAACCTGAGTGAAGTTTTGATTGAACTCCTGATAATTAGTCAGCCAACCATTTTTTGCCGCTTCATATCGAACATCATCTTGGCTCCCAAAAGTAAACCCTAGTGACGGCCTAGACGATCCTAAGAATCCAACACTTGGAGTATAACCCGGTAAAACCGTACCGCTATTCTCTGTATAATTCACCTGAATATTTTTTACACTTGTCAAAACCCCCATTAAACCATCAATAAATTCATTGTTTTGCACTTTTGGTTTTGCATTCGTATTGACGACTTTTTCCCCTGGTTTTGGAGCTGAAGCCCTCTGCCTATTTGTTGATTTATTCGAATTTTTAGTCAATCCCAAATACTTATAAAGCATATCCATGTTAAAACTTGTATTCAAGTTATTAGAACGTGCATTTTGAACCGTATTCCCTAAATCTGGAATATCAATATCTTTTAACTGAGAAAATGCATTTGATGATTTCTGCCAATTGTAGTCACCCGTATAAGAATAATTAGCCTTGACAAAGCTAAATAATGGAATTTTATTAATTGGAATCTCATAATTTATAACCAATTGCTGCATATGCTGGTTTGGACTTCCAATATCCCAATAACTATCCCAAATCGTAAAACTATCAATAGGCTCATTGTTTTCATTCAAATAGTTTTTTACAATATTACCCGATGAAGCCGTATAGCCTAATTTCAAGGACTTTGTCAGATTATAATTGAATCCATATTGATAATTGAATGCAAAATTTCTTCTATACAAAGGGTCAAGGCCAATCCCCTGTACATCTACTTGTCTAAATTGCTGACGATTGTATTGTCTGTTAATGTTAGTATTAAATGATATATTAGAAGGTAAATAATTAAAATTAAAATCACTGAGCAGTTTCCAATAGCTGCTTTTTTTCATGAACCCTGTATTCTTAAATGGCTCAATTGGTTTTGGCTGAAAACTGAAAGCGTAATCAACTGATGAACTAGCTTGCTGATCTACAAAATCTTCAATCTCAAAATCATGTCTTTCTACTTTATTATAAGATTGAGAAAAAGTAAAGTTTTCTGGATCATAGACCTGTTGTTTTTGTTCAGGACTTCTTTGTTTTCTAACACCAATAAAATTGACACTCATCCGTTTCGTATAATCAATAGCTCTACTTGAAACATTGTCTTTTTTAGCAGAGTTATCGGTATTATCCAATAGCTGTTTTAGCTTTATATCTTGATTAAAAGGATCGTATTCTGGAGTAATGGTTTCTTCGCCAATTGCGTAATTAAAAGGAAGATTAATACCCCATTTTGGAGGCAGTAATTTACCCAAATTAATATTTGTCACGATATTATATTGTTGAATATCTTCACGGCTTCTTTCGTTTGGACCCTGTTCCAAAGCACCAAAACCAATAGTACTTTTCTTTCCTGTAGCAGAAATTGTAGCAAAATCAGCAAGATTAGAATCAACGCTTAATACGGCTGCCATCCCACCTTGATTGTCCATATCAGCTATGCGAAGTTCGTTGAACCAAACTTCTCCCTTAAGATCTTTATAGGTTTCATTACTTTTAATACCCACCATCAAAGTTCTCACTAATCCAAAATTAGGATTTCCTTTAATACCCAATCTAAGTTTATTGGATTTATTACTTAAAGCGGGGTTTAACTCGTCTTCATTTTTATAATAAATCCCGTCTAAAGGCAGAGTGCTTAAATCGACACTCATTGCCATTATTTTCAATTGAGTCAATAATGCTAATGACAAATCGATTTCGTTTTCTTGTGGCCATACTTCCTCTGCACTCAAAGGAGAACAAATTGATGTCGACGATGCCGGAGGCACAGTCACCTTTAAAGGAATTTCGATTTGATAGAAATTTTGGGTAAAATCATTACCAAAACGAATAAAGCCTGTCATTTGATCATCCCTAAGTACGGGCTCATTTTGCAATGATTCAGCATGCAAAAACATTTTTAGTTTTTTGAATTGACGCATATCAATACTTACATTTTTAAAAACTGCCCTTGAATCTCCAGGTTCCAATCCGCCACCGGAAACCCGTAACGCTAATGATTGTTCGTTCTGGTTGATAATAGTATTATTATTAAACAATTGCTCTCGCCTTACGCCAGGGGGCGTTATATAGTTAATCGGGCACCTTTGATTATTTTCCTGAACATTTACAGCTGATACGTCTAACTCCGTTCTATCATCAGCTACATTTATATCTTTGAAATCAAGCGTATTCGTATACCTTCTCCATTCCCCTCTAACTAAATCTAAAGCTCCAAAACGGACTGTTACTTCTTGATTAAAGCCTGTCATAAACATCCTCATAAAACGAATAGATCTAAAATCTGAAATATTCCCTATTGTATTCTCTGGTTGCGTAACAGGTATTTTAAATTGAATCCATCTTGAATCAGTTACTTCACCATTGGGTAATGTCACTTGAGTATTTCTAATATCCGTTATGTAATTCTGCCCAATGATAGGGTTTGGCTTGACATCAATACTATATTCATAATACGCATTTATCGTATTCATCGTATTATCTCTGTTGATATCCTCAACATCAGGAACCGCAGTCGATCCTCTATTTGCATTAGTAATATCTACAAGTGAGTTCCCCTCAACTCCATTATATTTTTTATACCGCTCCAATATAGTACCAGGAGTATTCAAGTAAAAGGTATAATCATCCGCAGCTGGATCAATTTCAGAAGCGAAATTAGTATATATTGCACCTTCATTAGCGTCAGACAATCCGTCTAGTCCTACATCTTGGTTCGATCGATTATTTATATTGGTATCAAACGCATAAATTAAAGATTGTGAAGCAGGAACATCTCCCCAAATCGGTCTTGGATTAACCAATATTTGATCTGGTCCAAGTCCATTTTCATACTGTTTTCTTCCATCTTTTAAAACATCTTCGGATATCTCCCCTAAATTGAAATATAGTTTCCCTGAATTGTTTTGACTAACTGCCCCTTTTCCGATATAAGGGTCCATTACCCACAATTGAATGTAATCCACATTCCCTTGCTCAAAATTAGTAGAGTTTAAAGATCGCATGATTCCTCCAAAATTGGCTGCAGGATCTGCTGCAAAATTCACATCGTTATTATAGGCTCCTCTTTCAGAAGGATAATAACTTAAATCCAATGTATTTATTACCTGTGATTGTCCCTGTGCAATGTCCGTTAAAGGATAAAGCTCTTCACTGTAGATTCTCCTTGTGGTGTTAAGTGATAAGTCGTCATTTGAAATTCCGGGAGGTTTTTGAGTATAAAATATCGGATCAATTGAATACCAAGCTAGTCTAGACCTTTTAAAACCATAACTTAAATCATTGGCATTGGCATTAAAATCGTATCTGCTTCGCGTATTTCTATCTGGAGTAGATGACAAACTCCAGGAGTAAGATGAACGCATATCGATTGTGGTTTGAGACCCTTCAAAATCATCTACATAAATCGTAGACTCTCCTTCAAACTGATCTGCCTTTGGTGAATCCGGTTTTAAAAACGCTACTTCTCCTCTTACGGATAGGTTTGACGGCACGTCAGTATCAACGTTTGGCAACTTATTCACTAACCTAGTCAAGAAAGGAACTGCTGCAGAAAAATTAGTGTTGAATCCAAAAATAGTATTGTTAACTGACTCCTGACCAAAACTTGATTTCTGAGTAAACGGTCTCTCAGACATTTTTAAGAAAGTACCACCGACCAAGAAGTTATCTGAAATTTTATGTTCCACATTCACCCCCATAAACCGTCTGGTTTGCTGACCGAAAATAGAATTATTTTCTAAAGAAACATTAATTGGTGTATTTGAAGCCTGTAATGCAGGATCTAAAATTTGTACTCTACCTAACTGATAATTTACACTATAATCAACCCCTTCAACTAGAATTCTTCCGCCCGCAGTGACAACAACAGAACCTCTTGGCACGTTAAATGCTCCAATGGGTATTCCGTCGCCGCCTGTCGATTTATACTTCCCCCTTAATAAAAATTTATTTTTATCAATGTCCTGCAGCGCACCTGATTGTGTATTGCGATACATATTTCTATAAACATATTTCTTTTGGTTTGGATTATAAGTACTCGCATCGTTGTAGTTTTCTCCTGAACCCATATTGGATAATTTAGAAAATAGTAATTCTCCAAATGGTTCTTTGGTTGTAAAAATTAATCGCCCATTTTGAGAATCGATCGTAATACCTTGTATAAAATCAAAAAAACCATCACCTCCAGTTTGCGGGTCATTGTTGTAATTCAATTTATCTAAATTGAATACTTTAAGCAAAGGAGTCTCAGCCACTATATTACCTGCGGAAGGATTAAGTGGAAATGGCACTGCATTTCCAGCTGCATCTTTTGCTTCAGTAATATAATTTAATGGGGACGGATCTGTATAAAGGATATTGAACCTGAAATCTTCTTGCTTCACCTGATATGCTCCAGGAATCTGATAAATATTTTTCATCATCAAATTCCAAACCGGATTTTTGACATTGGTTAAATTACTTTTTAGCATTTTCAAAATCAAGCTTTGCGTAATAACAGCCCTGTTGGAAGGGGTATTACCCGTTACAACCGTTGCATCGACACCGTCATTCCCAAACTCTCCCACTTGGTATACTTTATCTCCGATAGTATATTGATATGCTACCGCTAAAACCTCGTCATTAGCGAGTCTTTGTTGCAAAGAAATATAACCCAATTGGGCGTCAAATGTATATTCATTTGGATTCAGCTTTCTGGCATTTTCTAATTTTGAATAATCCTGACCTTCACTAACTGAAACATTAAACCCTGAGCTGGAAGTTACTATTTCACGAATATTATTGTTAAGTAAACCAGTTCCTTTTCCTATTTGTGCCGGATCGTAATCATTATTTGCATTATCTGAAGGAGTATCGAGAGGACTGTTGAATATTCCTGTAGAAGGATCTAAAACTACTACTTCGCTATCAGCGATTCCAGATAATTGCCCTTCCCCTAAATCTTGAAGTGCAATAATATTTCTTAAATTGTTAGAAGTAGTATTTACTCGAGTTTGTTTGTTTGTCACCCAAATTTCTAGCCTTGATATTTGCACCCTACTGTTAATAAAGGGATAGTTTTTTAATGAAGAATCGTATTTGTTTCTAAAATACTGAGACAAGAAAAAGTGTCTATCGCTATCATAGTCCAAAGCAAACATATCAAAATCTTGGATTGTACCTCCACCTTGGGACACTACACTTTTTGTCTGTGATTTTTGCTCTGAAAAAACACCGGTAACCGTTGTTTTTCCAAATTGCAATTGGGTTTTTACCCCAAACAAACTTTGCGCCCCTCTAATTAATGAGCTATTCAAGGGCATACTTACATTTCCCACTTCAATTTTCTGAATAATATCATCTTCAGTAGGGGTATATTCTAATTTAATTAAATTTTGAAAAGCAAAGGTGGATTGCGTATCATAATTGGCGTTTACATTAAGTCTTGTCCCTACTTTTCCCATTAAACTCATGCTTATCCTTTGATTGAAGTCAAACGATAAATTAGATCTATTTCTTGGAGAAAAGGACGGATTATCTTGTTTTGTGAAGCGCGCACCCAGATCCATTTCTACGGAGCCTGTAGGCTTAACATCAATCGTATTACTACCGAAAATAGATTCAAAAAGACTCGAATTCACATAATATTTTGGCAACAAATCTTTCTTAGCGTCTTTACTACCCTCTTTTTTACCGTCGATAGCATCGGTCTTTTTCTTGAAATAATCTCTCATCGATTCTTTCAGTACTAAACTCTCATATTGTTTTGGTGTCAATATGATTGGATAATTAATAGAAAAACCATCAACTGAATTAGTATAAATGTATCGGTCAGTAATCGGGTCGTATGTATAAGCTGAAAAAACACTTTGAGGATTTTTTATTTGAACTTTTCCTATAGAATAACCAGTTTTTGTGGTATCCTGCTTCTGTTCATTTACTTGAGCCACCGCTACTGAACCACAAAACAAAAGCACCAAAAAAGTACAAATTTTATACATACAATCCGTGTTTTTTTTTAAAAAAAATTTAATTTTATAAGCTTTTTAAAGCTTTTTTGATAATAGATTCCACAGAAGCTTCTGGATCCTCTTTTACTATTTTTTCTATAATTTTTTCTGACGTTTTTCTGACAAAACCTAAAACCTCCAAAGCTGATAACGCCTCATCTCGGTTTGTATTGCTTTGCGACATTGAAACTTCATCTAAATCGTATAGCTTTAATACTTTATCCTTC
The DNA here is from genome assembly GCA_047636275.1 of Flavobacterium sp. Taxonomy (GTDB): domain Bacteria; phylum Bacteroidota; class Bacteroidia; order Flavobacteriales; family Flavobacteriaceae; genus Flavobacterium. The sequence goes on from JBLIKD010000003.1 coordinate 32,416, forward strand.
AAATCAAGTATCACCCTTTGAGCAGTTTTACTTCCAATTCCTTTAATTGACTGTATCGTGACAACATCTGCTGATGCGATTGCGTTTGTGATTTGTTTTGGATCTAATGAAGATAACATAGTTCTGGCTATATTAGCTCCAATACCTGAAACTGAAAGTAACAATTTAAAAATCTCTCTTTCTGACTTTTCAATGAATCCAAATAAAGTATGTGCGTCTTCTTTTATTTGAAGATGAGTGAACAATTTTATAAAATCGCCATTTGGAAGCAAAGAATAGGTATGCAACGAGATGTTCACGTGATATCCTATACCGCCACAATCAATAATAACATGTGTTGGTGTTTTTTCTACTAACTTGCCTTGTAAGTGTGCTATCATTTGATTGTTTTGTATTTTGTCTAAATATAGATTGTTTATAATTAATAAAAAAGCACTCCCTATTGAATAGGGAGTGCTTTTTTATTTAGAACTCTGCTTATTTTTTTTTCTTCTGCTTTTCTTGAGCATCAATAACGGCAATGGCAGCCATATTAACCATTTCTTCCACACTTGCTCCCAATTGAAAAATATGCACTGGCTTACCCATACCTAACATAATTGGTCCAATCGAATCTACTTGGTTTAGTTCCTTCAATAATTTATAAGTGATATTAGCAGAATCAAGATTCGGAAAAATCAAGGTATTGACTTTTTTACCGGCCAGTTTAGAGAACGGAAACTTTTCTTTCAACATCTCAGGATTCAGAGCAAAATCAGCTTGAACTTCTCCATCGATAACCATTTCTGGATGGTTATTATGTAAATAAGCTACAGCCTCTCTTACTTTTGATGCACTTGGATCTGTGGAAGACCCAAAGTTAGAAAACGAAACCATCGCCATAACAGGTTCTACGCCAAACATTTTGACGGTTTTCGCAGTCATAATAGCAATTTTGGCAAGATCGTCAGCACTCGGATCAATATTTATGGCGGTATCTGACAAGAACATAGGTCCACGCTTTGTCAACATCATATTTGTGGTAGCAACGATAGATGCCCCCGGAGCTTTACCAATAAGTTGCAGCATAGGCTTAACAACTGATGAGTAACTTCTAGTATATCCGGTAACTAAGCCATCAGCTTCGCCCTCATTCACCATCATTGCAGCAAAATAGTTTCTTTCGCGCATTAATTTTTGAGCATCCAATAAAGAAATTCCTCTTCTTTTTCTGGTTTCCCAATACTTAATTGCAAACCTATTTCTTCGTTCGTCTTCCTCAAAAATTTTGGTATCTATAATTTCAACTTCAGCTTCAAAACCCAATTCTTTTTTTAGCTCTATTATTATTTCCATATTACCCAATAAAATGGGCTGACCTATACCTTCATCTAAAACAATTTGAGCTGCCTTTAATACATCCAGATGGTCGGCTTCTGCAAAGACGATTTTTTTAGGATCAATTTTGGCTCTATTGGTAATCAATCGCACCATTTTATTGTCATTCCCCAATCGATCTAAAAGTTCTTCTTCATATTTATCCCAATCCATAATAGGATTTAAAGCAACTCCAGAGTCCATTGCTGCTTTCGCTACCGCCGGTGCTACAACGCTTATTAATCTTGGATCAAATGGAGAAGGTATAATATAATCACGTCCAAAAATTAATTTGGTCGCACCATAAGCAATATTCACTTGTTCAGGGACATATTCTTTTGCTAAAGCTGCAAGCGCTCTAACAGCAGCCATTTTCATCGCTTCGTTTATTTTTGTGGCACGAACATCTAATGCACCACGAAATATATAAGGAAAGCCTAGAACATTATTCACTTGATTAGGATAATCTGATCTCCCAGTAGCCATAATAATATCGGTCCTTGTAGCCTTCGCTAAGTGATAATCTATTTCAGGAACTGGGTTTGCCATTGCAAAAACGACAGGATTATCTGCCATTGTCAGCAACATCTCAGCAGAAAGAACATTTCCTGCAGAAAGTCCTAAAAAAACATCTGCGCCTTTTATAGCCTCCGCTAATGTCAAGCCTTTTGTTTCAATTGCGTACCGTTTTTGTATTAGTGACAGGTCTGTTCTATCTTGAGACAAAACACCGTCTTTATCAAACATGATAATATTTGCTACACTAACTCCCAGCTGTACATATAAATTTGCACAAGCTAAAGCTGCAGAACCTGCGCCAGAAACTATTATTTTAGCATTCTCAATTTTCTTCTCTGCTAGTTCGAGCGCATTTAACAGGGCAGCAGATGAAATAATTGCCGTCCCATGCTGATCATCATGCATTACGGGTATGTCAAGTTCTTCAACCAATCGCCTTTCAATTTCGAATGACTCAGGAGCTTTAATATCTTCTAAATTTATTCCTCCGAAGGTAGGGGCAATCGCTTTAACTGTCTCAATGAATTTGTCGATATCCTTAACATCTACTTCAATATCAAAAACATCGATATCAGCAAATATTTTAAACAATAATGCCTTACCTTCCATAACCGGCTTTGAAGCTTCAGGACCAATATCTCCAAGCCCCAAAACTGCCGTTCCATTTGTTATAACGGCCACTAAATTACCTTTAGCTGTATATTTGTATACATTATTGACATCTTTTGCGATTTCTAAGCAAGGCTCAGCCACACCTGGTGTGTAGGCTAAAGACAAATCCCTTTGTGTTGCATATTTCTTTGTTGGAACTACCTGTATTTTACCTGGAGTTGGCTTCGCGTGATATAATAGTGCTTCTCTTCTCTTGCTGTTCTGATTCATTTTTTTAGATTTTATTCTAGCTCACAAAGATATAAGAGTAACTTTAAAAAGCAGGTAATTCTCCTATTCTTTTCTAAAAAAACAACCATTCTCTGATATAAAAAAAAATAGCCAGACTAATTTACAGCTATTTATGCTACTTTTTCTATTCCTTAATTATGATTTTTTTCCACTAATATAAGAATCCAAATACTGAATTGTTTCTTTTTGGATTTCTATAATAGATTTCACTACATCTCCTATCGAAATCACACCCAAAACCGCGTTGTTTTCAAGAACTGGCAAATGCCTGATTCTTTTTGTACTCATCAATTCCATACAATAATCAAGATTATCTGTTGGCTTAACCGTAACAACATCTCGCGCCATGATTTCATGTACAAGAGTATCTTTAGATGCTTTATTTTTCAATACAATTTTTCTTGCGTAATCTCTTTCAGAAAGTACTCCTTTAAGTACATTATCCTCAATTACTAAAACAGCTCCCACGTTTTGCTCCCCCATTACTTTCAAAGCTTCATAAACAGTAATGCTTGAGATTATAGAGTAAACGACATTTCCCTTTGCGCTTAATATTTGGTTTACAGTCATATAAAAAAATTTAATTGATTATAAAGTTAAAAAAAATAGGATATAAATAGTTGCTTTTTTATAAAAAACTTAGTTATCAAAAAATCTTTCGATAAAGCGACGGTACTCGATTTCGCATTAAATCCTTTATTCAAAATTTACAAAAGAAAAAGCAAAGTAGAGTCTCCATTAATTCATGGTAGATATTGAGCATATTCCCCAATCACATTTAAGTATAATACTTCTTTTATAGCTATCTCAAAGTAATCTGATTCAGAATTTCTCATAGCCATTCAGTTCCGTTTTTCTGGAGAACTAGTCTATAAGGTATCAAACAACCAAATAATTATTCGTTCTTGATATTCCTTAAAAGTGATACTATTAAACGCTTACTTGTGACTCTTAATACCAAATTTGAAAAACTCTTTTAACTGCAAAAAAAAATCAACGCCTTGCGACGTTGATTTTTTTTTATAATATTTAATCTAATTATTAGTACCCTGGGTTCTGATCTGCGTTAGTTAGCGCATCATTCAAGTTAATTTCGTTGACCGGAATAGGAAACAGATTATTTTTTGCAGTATAACCAGTTCCTGCTAATTCAGTACTAGCCTTACCCCATCTTACTAAATCCCAAAAACGTTGACCTTCAAAGGCAAGTTCTAAAAACTTTTCGTTAGCAATGGCATCAAATAAAGCTGTTCCACTAAGTGTTGGTGACACATCTGCCAAGCCAGCTCTTTTTCTAACTTTGTTTAATTCGATTCTTGCTTGTGCATCTAGATTTGGAGTCGCTTTGTTATAAGCTTCAGCAGCTAATAATAAAACTTCTGAATATCTTAACAACCTCCAGTTTGTTGTGTAATTCAACTCTTGAATTCCAGCTTCATTTGTGTCAGAAGTACGAGTAGCATATTTAGTTCTAATCGCACCTTGATAATCCCAAGGGGAGCCGGTTCTACTTCCTCCTTTAGCTATAAGTTCAGTTTCAGTCATGACAGTGGCTGCTTTTCTATTTACATCACCTGCCGCCTGAAAGGCATTAACAATTTTAGCTGTAGGTAGATTAAATCCCCATCCATTTATAAGTCCTGTCCCTGCAAGATTAAAAACTCCATCTCCTCGAGGTCCCATTAATTGAACGTGTAAATTACTTTCCATTCTACCACCCCAAACAACATTACCCCAGTCATATCCTTTAGTAGAAATATAACCTAACTCAAATAAAGACTCTTTACCAAACTCTGATTTTACTGACCACACATCTGCAGGAGTTGCCTCTAATCCGTACGCTGGATTTGAAATAACTGCAGCCAAGTAAGGAATAGCCTCAGAATATTTTCCTTCAAAAACTAATACTTTACCTAATAAGGCTTGAGCTGTAGCATTTGAAACTCTAAAATTCTGCTTAACAGCTCCTCTAGCTGGTAAACCAGCGATAGCATCTATTAAATCCTTTTTTACCTGGATATAAATAGCAGCTCTTGAACTCTTTGCTAATCCAAATGCTTTAGCATTCAACTCTGTTGGGTTTGTTAAACGTAAAGGAACATCACCCCACATAGTGGTTAATTCGAAGTAGCAATATGCTCTAATAAATTTAGCCTCGGCTAAAACAAATTGTTTATTAGTTAGAGATCCTGCTTCAGCCTTATTAATAATTGTATTAGACAATGCAATTGTTCTGTAATATAAATTCCAAACACTCAATATGCTTGCGTTTGATACAGATACATTGGTGTAATCATCAATATCCTGTAGTTGTGGTTGATCTGTAGAACTACCTCCACCTGCGTTAGCCTCATCGCCTGGTAATACCTTTAAAAAATAAGCACTTGACCAGTCTTTAGCATAATTGTATTGCATTAAGTCATACAAACCTATAAGAGCTTGCTCTGCATTTTCTTCTTTATTAAGAAAGGTATCGCTTTCTAAAACTCCCACGGGTGCGATTTCTACAAAATCCTTGCTACATCCTACACTTATAAAAAGCATAACTATAGTACCGTACATTAATTTTTTCATAATTGATTGTTGTTTTTTTTAAATTAAAACTCTAATGATAAACCTAACAATGCTTTTGCAGGAATAGGATAAAATCCTCTATCAACTCCTATGCTATTGTCAGCAAAACTTCCGGATTCTGGATCTAAACCTCTATATTTAGTAAACGTAAAATAGTCATCTAATGATAAATATAGTCTTAATTTTCTCAGTTTCAACGTTTCAACTACGTCTTTGGAGAAATTATATCCCACTTGAATTTGTTTGATTCTCAAATAAGAACCGTCTTGCACCATTAAATCAGTATCATACGATTCTATTACATTTGCTGCACCTGGATATTTTGCATCAGTTTTTCCTGGCACCCATCTATCGTTGAAAAATTCGAGAGATTTATTAGTAATAGGTCTTGATGGTTGGTGGTACGCTGCAAAAATATCATTACCCTGTGTTCCTTGAAACATCAAATTGAAATCGAAACCTTTATAAGACATATTAAAGCTTCCTCCAAAAAGTAAATCTGGTTGAGGAGAGCCAATTATTGTTTTATCATTAGAAGTAATTCCCGGTACTCCATCCGTGTCAACCTTTATCACTTTCCCTGTTGCAGGATCGATTCCATCAGTTTTGTATCCATAAAAATACCATAAAGGACGTCCTTGTTCAAAACGAGTAACACCGTCATTATTTTGTGGTGCACCAGCACCCACTAAAGCGGCAGGAACGATAATTTCTGTAACTTTATTTTTTAAAGTAGAAAGATTTAAGTTGATACCGTATTGTAAACCACCTCGCGTTCTGTCAGAATAACCAACTTCAAATTCTAAACCTTTATTTTCAACTGTTCCGCCATTTATAGCTCCAACCGTTTGTCCTAAAGAAGGAGGAGCGATAATATTTCCATTAGGAATAATTAAATCTCTTGTTGTTTTTTTGTAATAGTCTGCAGTGAAATTTAATTTTCCGTTAAAAGCAGTTAAATCAACTCCTAAATCTATTTGTTCAGAACGTTCCCATGTTAATTTTGGATTGGCAAGATCACCAGGTGTTACCCCACTAACCCCTTCATAAACTACTGAAGCAACACCATCTACTGTTTTGTAAACTTGAATATCTCCATTTCCTGCTAAATTGGCATCACTACCATTTTGTCCCCAACTTCCTCTTAGCTTTAAGTAACTGATTTTTGAATCATTATTCCAAAAGCCTTCTTTTGAAACAACCCATCCCGTGGATACAGCAGGAAAGTAACCCCCTTTTTGCGATTTTGGAAATACACTAGATTCGTCATATCTTAACGATCCTTCTAAAAGGTACTTTCCATTATAATCATATGATAATCTTCCGAAAACAGAATTCATATTTTTTTGATATATATTTCCACCGATAACATCATTATCTCTGTTTGTGAAATCGAAATAAGCGAATTGTTCTGATTGCAATGGAACTTCTGAACCTCTTAAAGAATAGTATGGATTCTTTCTTTTTTCAGCTGAGTATCCCAATAAACCTGTAAAGTTATGTTTCCCAATTTCTTTTGTATAACTAGCAAAATTTTCCCACAACCATCTTGAATTTCTAGAAATATTGTTGCGTAAAGTTACAGATGAGTTTTGAGCCTCAGATGTTATGTAGTAAATTGGATTCCATCTACTATCAATAGAATTTGATCTTTCGTATCCTAATCTTGAAGTCACAGACAATCCTTCAGCTAATGTAAGTTTAGCGTACACTGTTGATAACATCCTGTCAGTATCAATATTACCTCTAAACCTATAGTTTGTCTCAGCAACTGGATTCATCACTTCTCCATTTGAATAGGTAGGATATCCATAAACGTTTCCATTAGAGTCTACCATTGCAGTTCCCGCAGCAACTCCATTTGCTGCTCTTTGTGGCAAAGCACCATTATAAAACACAGGAGTCAATGGGTCTATAATTAATAAATGATTCACAACACCTCCAGTTGAATCATCTTCAGAAATTGGAGAAGATCCCGTATTTGAGTAGGAAATATTTGCCCCAACTTCTAACCAGTCCTTAACTTGACTCTTAATGTTGGTTCTCAAAGTGTATCTTTTGTACGCAGCATCAGCACCACCAATTATTCCTTCTTGATTTAAAAAAGTTCCAGACAAATAATAATTTGTTCTTTCTGAAGCCCCAGAAATGCTAAGATCATGACGTTGAGCAAATGCATTTTGAAAAGTTTCGTCGATCCAATTCGTATTTATTCCATTGTCAACTATTGCAGTATTACCTGCTTCATTGAAGTAAGTTACGAATTGAGACGCATCCATTAGCTCCATTTTGGTCCTAACTGATTGCGTAGTAAATTGAGAGTTGTAGCTTACAACGATGTCACCCACTTTACCTTGTTTAGTGGTAATGATAACGACTCCATTTGCTCCTTCAGTACCGTAGATTGCTGCCGATGCAGCATCTTTTAACACTTCTACATTAGCGATATCGCTCGGAGCAAGGTTTTCAATAGTACTCACTTTCATTCCATCAACTATATATAATGGGTCTGAATTTCCGTTAGATCCTGCACCCCTAATTCTCACTTTTGCACCAGAACCCGGCGATCCTGAAGAGGATACTACAGTTACACCTGATGTTCTACCTTGAAGAACTTGTTCTACCCTTGCATTTGAGCTACTTTCAATTTGTTTTGCACTAATGCTAGAGATTGAACCTGTAACTAGACTTTTCTTTTTTACTCCGTAACCAACAACTACTACTTCTTGAAGCTCGGCAGAATCACTTTTCAAAGTTACATTGACAACATTTTTTCCTGCAGTATTCACTTCTTGAGTTTCAAGACCAATGTAAGTGAAAATTAAAACAGCATTTGAACCTGTAATTTTGATAGTAAATTTACCATCTGGATCCGTTTGCGCGCCATTTGTTGTTCCCTTTACTAAGACAGATGCTCCTGGCAGCGGTCCGTTCGAATCTGATACTGTACCAGTCACCTGTTGTGCATAAGTCAAACTTGTACAAAGTATTGTTAGAAACATCATCAAGCCTTTGGTTAGACTATTTTTCATACGTAATAAATAAATTAATTAATAATTTGGTTTGGTTTTTAGTTGGATCAAACTTAGTTAAAATTTTAACACAACTATAAGAAGTTATTAACTACAACGTTTTCGTAAATAAAATATATTTTCGATATAAAAATCAATACCACAAAAAATTCATTTTTAAAATATGTAAAACATAAAAAAAATACAAAAAAAGTACTGTATCGTTATTTAAATAGGGTTTCGTTGAAAACCAATACATCATCTAACAAGAGTACTTACTACTGTATTTTTGTAGGGGTTGCAATGAATATTTTTGATAGACTTTCTATCACTACGCACAAAATTTACTTTTCTAAATGCTAGTAACAACGACATCTCCCCGCTTATATTGAATAAGAATACATTTGAGGAGATGTCTTAGTAGCAATAAAGACCGCCCTCGAAAGCAATTACTTTATTGGCCAAAGAACCTTACGTTGTATGATATTACTTCTGCTCCTTTAGCGAAAAAAACAAGCTAAATTTCTAACGACAATCGGTATGCTTTA
>JBLIKD010000004.1:0-32394 GCA_047636275.1 Flavobacterium sp.
ATTAATTTTATTCCTATTGATAAAACAGATTAAAAAAAAACTGCCCAATGTTAGTTGGGCAGTTAAAAGTGATTTTATTGTATTATCTTTTACCTATAATTTTACCATCAGGGTGAACTGTTAATTTGTGGCTTTTCTTTCCTTTTTTGATTTTTATATTGTACTGTTTTTTTAAGATATCTCCTTCTTTTTGAGAGTATAAATACTTGTCATTTACGATTTGCCAGCCTGGATATTTTTTATAAATTTCATAAATTACTTTGCTAGGCAATATTACGTCTTTATAATTTTCGACAACACGTATTAACTTTCCCTTTTCATTATAGGTAGCGGATAAAGAACTGCCTTTTATCTCCATATACACGAGATAAGTATCGTATCCTTCATAGTTTACACCTAGGTCATAGGCAATAAAACTATCTTGCAACGCTCTCACTTTAGGGTCTGAGTTTCTATCAGGCAGGTATACTGAAAAGTCATCTCCAACACTTTTGATTACCACAGCGGGTAAGTTTTCCATATTCATGGGACCAGTATTCTTTTCTTGTGAGTACGTTAGTGTAGTAAACCCAAAAAATAATATTAACATATTTACATAAGCTTTCATGATAGTTGATTTTTAATTAGTAATGACTGAATTTAGAATAAATTATAAGGCCTATTGTTTTCTTCCCCTTTTCATTTTTTCAACTTAGTCTAAATTTTTTTAAAAAATAGTTATTGCGTTTTGGAGTTTTTTAAATGAAATTGTAATTACCACAAATCTATATTTTGTTAGTTCAAGTGTCCGTTAATGAGGTATTTATGTTTTGTTAATTAACAGTGTTTTCATAATTTAAGCAAATTTAATTGCATTATCTATAATTTTTTTAACCACTGATTTGTTTTCTATTAAATAGCGTATTGATTTTTAAAAGAGGCTGTAAGAGTATAATAATGATGTCATATTCAATCTAGACCAAACGTATTTTACTAATTGCATAGTATGTCGAAATACTGGCATAAGCTATGGGCAGTACACTTTGATACTTTAGCAAAAACATAAATTCATTTAGGTTGAATTACGTAGTGGGGCATCATTTAATTTATTTTCTTTGTTGGTAGTGGGAAGGTTGTATTTTGTAGTTCAGACCCTGTTGTATTGATGATTTACGCGTAGGTACTGTATGGTATACAAATAGCAAACACCAACTTTTGGTCGGTGTTTGCTATTTATTGTGAGGTTTAAATTATCGATTAATCTCCGATAAGGATTTCTAGTATTTTTATAGCAGCATCGCTAATTTTTGTTCCAGGACCAAAAACAGCTACAGCTCCGGCCTCAAATAGGAATTGATAATCCTGTGAGGGAATGACTCCACCCACAACGACCATGATATCCTCTCTACCATATTTTTTCAACTCTGCTATGACCTGAGGGACTAAGGTTTTATGTCCTGCCGCTAAGGAGGAAACACCTAAAATATGAACATCATTTTCTATAGCCTGCTTTGCTGCTTCAGCTGGAGTTTGAAATAAAGGACCAATATCCACATCAAAACCTACATCGGCATATCCGGTGGCAACTACTTTTGCACCACGATCGTGACCATCTTGTCCCATTTTAGCAATCATGATTCTAGGGCGGCGTCCTTCCTGTTTAGCAAAGATATCCGCTATTTGTTTTGCTTTTTCGAAACTTTTATCGTCTTTTATTTCCTTGCTATATACCCCACTAAAAGATTTAATTTGCGCTTTGTATCGTCCATAAACAGTTTCTAAGGCATCGCTGATTTCGCCCAGTGTAGTTCGGTTTCTTGCAGCGTCTACTGCTATTTCTAGTAAGTTTCCTTTTCCGGTCTTTGCGCAATCAATCAGTTTCTGAAGTAATTCCTGTACTTTTTCGGTATCTCTGCTTGCTTTGATACGATCTAATTGTTCCAATTGTTGTTTGCGAACCATTTGATTGTCCACATCTAGAATGACTAAAGGATCTTCTTTTTCGAGTCGGTATTTATTTACCCCTACAATAATATCTTGTCCGCTATCAATACGTGCTTGTTTTCGTGCAGCTGCTTCTTCAATTCTAAGTTTTGGAATCCCAGCTTCGATGGCTTTGGTCATTCCGCCAAGCTCTTCTACTTCTTCAATAAGCTTCCAGGCATGTTCAGCAATTTCATGTGTCAGACGCTCTACGTAGTAACTTCCGGCCCAAGGATCGACTGTTTTAGTGATTTTTGTTTCTTCCTGTAAATAGATCTGTGTGTTTCTTGCAATTCTAGCTGAGAAGTCAGTAGGTAAGGCGATAGCTTCATCCAATGCATTGGTGTGCAAAGACTGCGTTCCGCCAAAAGTTGCGGCCGATGCTTCAATACAAGTGCGTGCGACATTATTAAAAGGGTCTTGCTCGGTTAAACTCCAGCCGCTTGTCTGACAGTGTGTTCTTAAAGCTAATGATTTAGCATCAGTGGGATTAAACTGCTTCACTAATTTAGCCCAGATCATTCTCCCGGCACGCATCTTAGCAATTTCCATAAAATGGTTCATGCCAATGGCCCAGAAAAAAGAAAGGCGTGGAGCGAACTCATCGATTTTCATTCCTGTTGATAAACCCGTTCTAATGTATTCTAGTCCATCGGCAAGTGTGTAGGCTAATTCAATGTCAGCGGTTGCTCCTGCTTCCTGCATGTGATAACCGGAAATAGATATGGAATTAAATTTAGGCATTTTCTTGCTGGTATATTCAAAAATATCGGCAATGATTTTCATGGAGGGCTCCGGGGGGTAGATGTAGGTGTTACGAACCATGAATTCCTTTAGAATATCATTTTGAATCGTTCCGGAAAGTTGTTCTGGTTTGACCCCTTGCTCTTCTGCAGCAACAATATAAAAAGCCATGATAGGCAGGACAGCACCGTTCATGGTCATTGAAACTGACATTTCTGACAAGGGAATCTGATCAAACAATACTTTCATATCCTCTACAGTGTCAATAGCAACTCCCGCTTTTCCTACATCACCCACTACGCGTTCGTGATCTGAATCATACCCACGGTGTGTAGGCAAATCGAAAGCGATTGATAGTCCCTTTTGTCCTGCAGCAAGATTACGTCTATAAAAAGCATTACTTTCTTCGGCCGTTGAAAATCCAGCATATTGGCGAATGGTCCAGGGGCGACGCACATACATAGTAGTATAAGGGCCTCGTAAATAGGGAGAAAAGCCAGCACCAAAATCAAGGTGATGGAGATTTTCAATATCTTTTTCAGAATAGGTGGGCTTGAGTTCAATGCCTTCAGCCGTAAAAAACTTTGCAGTAGTTGCCTTTTGTTCGTGCAACGCTGGTTCTTGTTTTGACTTTTGACTATCTAATTGAATATGTTGGAGGTCATTTCTTATCATTGGTGACACTAATTTACACGTTATATTGATTACAATTCGATGCTATTGTTCTAAATCCAGTCGTTCTTGTTCTACTTTTTCAGCTAATCTTTTTTCAATTATTGGGGTAATCAAGGTTTTTCTTGGCTTCACTTTTACAAAAGGAAACAATTCTAAATCTTGTTTCATTCTGTCGTCCTTGTTTGGGTATTTATTAGTTCCCAAAAGGATTTCTTTTCCTGAATCAAAAAGCTCCTGTTCTTTGTCTGCACTTTCCTGGATTTTTCTTTTGATTACGCCTTCATTCAATTGTTTCAGAAAACCACCATTAGCTTCGATATTTTTGAATAAAACCAAAGCTTTTTCAGCTAATTGAGCGGTTAATGTTTCGATATAATAACTTCCGTCTGCCGGGTTATTTACTTTGTCAAAATAGCTTTCGTTTTTCAGAACTAACAATTGATTTCTAGCGATTCTATCTCCAAATTCATTGTCTTTATGATACAAAGAATCGTATGGTAGATTTGCGATTGCATCAGCTCCTCCTATGATTGCCGACATACATTCCGTCGTAGTACGTAGCATGTTGACGTTATAATCATAGAGGGTTTTGTTCCGTTTTGTAGGAGAAACTAAAAGATGGCATTCTAAGTTGTGGTTGTATTCTTTAGCGACTAAATTAAATAGCAATCGCAGTGCGCGTAGTTTTGCAATTTCAAAGAAATAATTAGTACCCACGGCAACTTGAATAACTATTGGTTTATTGATAACCGGAATTCTATTGAAATATTCATTAGCGTGCGCTAGGCTATAGGCAAGCTGCTGTTCCATGTTAGCCCCCGCATTTTGATATAATGTTGCATCAATACTGATTATTGAACTATTAGGAACTGCCGTAGAAAGTAAGTTTAGCGAATCGAAATTATTTTTATCTTTAGTCGTAAACCAATTCCCGTCTCTTGCTAATTGTCCTATTGGATCCATATTATAATAAGCAACGGCTTTCTTATGTTGGATAATAGTATCAATTGTTTGTACGAAATCGATTGAGAAAAATTTAAAATTAAAGTAGACGGCAACGTTTTCTAGAGGTAGTTTTTCTAAAAGCTTTCCTACATCGATGGAGTCATCTTCTATAGTAAAACGGAGACTGTCTGCGCCCCTTTCTAGTGTGTCCAATGCTCGTTCCACTGATTTTTCAACATCGAAAACAAAGATGTTTTGGCAAATTTTAAATTCAGATGCTTTAGTGGTTACAGCAAGTGCTTTTGTAAACTCATCTTTATGATAAAAAGGTTTGACCTTAATGTCCTCTGGCGAATTCCAGATTAAGCTTTCGTTGTAATCTGCTCCTTTAAGTTCAAACTGGATTTTTTGTTTCCATTGTTTGGAAGAAACAGGATCGAAATCGTCGAATAGATTAGTAGCCATTTTAATTTTGATTTTTAATAATTCAAGATTTATTATTTTTTCTCTATGCTGTCACCTTCAAATTCTATGATGTAAATATCTTCGCTGTCCTTTTTCATATAGTACTTTTCACGAGCATATTTTTCTATTTGTTCTGGATTATTTAATTGCTTGATTTGTTCTTCGTCTTTTTTAATTTCTTGCTGGTAGTACTCTTTGTTGTCTTCTAGTTCACTGACTTGCTTGTCTAAAAAGCGATGATCAAAATAAGAGTAGTTATCTAGAAAAAGCATCCACGTCGAAAAAAACAATAACACCCAAACATATTTATTACTTAAAAACTTAAACCAGGGTTTGTCTTTATACGGATTTTTCATGTTTTATTTATTTAGCCTCGAGTACAGTTAAGATTTAACAGCATTAGTTGAGATTGAAAAAGAAAATCGTCCTCTGTTAGCAAGCGAGATCGTTTCTTTAAACAGTGCAAGGTTAAAATTACAATAAAATTATAGAATTCTTTGATTTATTACTGCTCGAACTACGTCAATGGCAACCGTATTGTGTCTGTCATTGGGTATGATAATGTCTGCAAATGCTTTAGTAGGCTCTATGAACTGCTGGTGCATTGGTTTCAAAGTATTTTGATATCGGTTAAGAACTTCGTCCATATTGCGTCCCCGGTCTGCGATATCTCTTTTCATACGGCGAATCAGCCTTTCGTCAGAATCAGCATGAACGTAGATTTTAACGTCAAATAAATCACGTAACTCTGGATTTGCTAGTATTAATATCCCTTCTACGATCATTACTTTTCTGGGGTGGGTAGTAATGGTATCCTCTGTTCTGTTATGAGTGACAAAAGAATAAACGGGTTGCTGTATTGTTTTCTGTTCTCTAAGCTCTTTTAGATGGGCTACCAACAATGCAAAATCTATAGCGCGAGGATGATCAAAATTAAGTAAAGCGCGTTCGTCAAAAGATAAGTTGTGGTTCTCTTTATAATAAGAATCCTGTGAAATGATCCCTACTTCTGTATCGGGTAATTCATTCATAATCTGATGAACTACGGTAGTTTTTCCGCTTCCCGTTCCGCCTGCAATTCCTATAATGAGCATAAAATGGTTGTGTTATATATTTGTAATGCAAAAATAGGAATTTAATCGGGAGTGGTTTTGTTTTTGTTTAAAATATTAAGCTTTATAAGGGAGCTATTTCGATTATACACTTAAAGTTTTTATCTTTATTCTGTTTCCTTGTTTTTTATAAAGAGTCTATTACTCGGCTTTAGGAACTACTTTTTAAGTCGTGAAAAAAGCGCTGTAGACTGCCATTATTTTTATCGCTATTCTGGCTATTGATTAATTGACTCTATGTCGCTGTGATTTTTAACACGCTAGTGAGTCCTTACGCTATGGTATTGGTTTTTTGTGTTCAATAGGATTGAGAATTTGATTCGCTGAGTTGTATCAAAAACCTTCGTTCAATCACTTGCTCTCTATATAATTTGTAAAGCTTAATACAATTTTATAAAATGATATGCTAAGTAGCTTTAATAATTATTGCTCGAAACAAGTTAGATACAGAATAAATCAACCCTAAGTTTGTCGAGAGTCCAAACAGCGCAAATACTAATTAATAAAAACAAATTAACGGTAAGAAGATCAATTATACCCTAATAATTATAGCGTTAAATCAGAGGTGGGATTAAAAAAATAAAGGGAGAACTACATGAAGTGGTCTCCCTTTTTTAAAAGAATTCAGATAGTTCTTATTTATTCTTCTTTGCTTTGATCATCATTTCTAGTTGGTCCCAAAGTTCTTCTGGAATTGCCTCCAAAATATTAAATTGACCAGCACCTTTTAACCATTCACCACCGTCGATAACCACAACTTCACCATTAATGTAAGCAGAGAAGTCAGAAATCATGTAGGCTGCTAAATTGGCTAATTCCTGATGATCTCCAACACGTTGTAGGGGCACTTTTTTTGCCATATCAAATTTTTCGGCAAGATCACCAGGCAGCAATCGGTCCCATGCTCCTTTTGTAGGGAAAGGTCCGGGTGCAATTGCGTTAGTGCGAATACCATATTTTGCCCATTCCACGGCAAGACTTCGAGTCATAGCGAGGACTCCTGCTTTTGCAGTAGCACTAGGTACAACATAAGCCGAACCGGTCCATGCATATGTAGTTACTATGTTTAAAACTGTTGAAGAAGCCTGTTTACTGTCTATCCAATGTTTGCCAAAAGCTAGAGTACAGTTTTTTGTCCCTTTTAATACGATGTCAATAACAGTGTCAAAAGCATTTGCTGATAGCCGTTCCGTAGGAGAAATAAAATTGCCTGCTGCGTTATTCAATAAAACATCTACTTTTCCAAAAGCTTTCAACACGCTTTGCAACATGTTTTCTACTTCTTCATAATGACGTACGTCACATTGTATAGGTAAACAAGTACCTCCGGTTTCTTTTTCCAGTTCTGACGCGGTATTTTTCAGTTTGTCTAAGTCTCGGGAAGTAATGGCTACTTTTGCACCAAGTTCGAGGAAATACTGGGTCATGGCCTTTCCTAAACCGCTACCGCCGCCAGTAACGACAATTACTTTTCCTTTTAACGCATCATCGCGTAACATTTTATCTGTATAATTCATATCGCTTTTTATTTCGTTGTATTGTAAATATATAAAAAATTAAATAGTATGCATGCATATTAAAATCGAAAATTTATGGGGATTAGATTTTGCATAGTCGTCTTGCCGCTTCTTCCAAAGTTGTGTTGTCTTTTGCAAAACAAAAGCGAATCAAATGGTGGTCTTTTCCGTTTTCATAAAAAGTTGAAATGGGAATTGCTGCCACGCCATATTCTGTGATTAAGCTTTTACAGAAGGCTACATCATTTTCATTAGAAATTGCAGCGTAAGAAGCTACTTGAAAATAAGTACCTTCACAAGGCAGAAGTTTGAATCGACTTGTTTCTAAAAGCTTTCTAAAGTAATCTCTTTTCTGTTGGTACATACTCCCAATATCGTCAACCGAAACCACGTCTAAATATTCACTTATTGCTATTTGGCATAGACTGTTGACACTGAAAACTAGGAATTGATGTACTTTTTTGATTTCTTTCATTAAATATTCTGGAGCAACTAGATAGCCTATTTTCCAGCCGGTGACATGAAATGATTTTCCAAACGAGGAAACTATCACGCAACGGTTTAGTAGTTCGATTCGTGTATGCGCTGATATGTGCTTTTCTTCAAAAGTGATGTACTCGTACACTTCATCAGAGAGGACAATAATTTTCGGATATTTTTGTAATAAGGATTCCAGAATTTCAAAATCAGATTGTGTCAGCATTTTTCCGGTGGGATTGTGCGGATTATTGATGATAATCATTTTAGTAGTGTTGGAACAAGCATTTTCGATAGTACTCCAATTAGTGGTATAATCCTCATTTAGTGAAATGCGTACTGGAATTGCATTACATAAAAGTATAGGAGCCTCATAACAGTCGTAACTGGGATCTAGAATAATTACCTCATCATCAGCTTTTACCAAAGCTTGAATAGTTGTAAATATGGCTTGTGTAGCTCCCGCAGTTACTAGTATTTCTATTTCTGGTAAAATAATTCTTCGGTAGGATTTTTTAACTAGAAGCGCTATTTTTGACAATAAAGGAGGAAAGCCCGCCATGGGAAGGTATTGGTGAACATTATTTTTAGCTAGCCGGATAATAATATCCGTTAATACGGTATCTACAGGAAAATTAGGGAATCCCTGCGAGAGATTAATGGCGTCATGCTCTGAAGCCATTTTTGACATTACTGTAAAAATGCTCGCGCCAATATTTGGAAGTTTTGACATACCTTTTTTTTAGAGCTCTAAAAGTAAGTAAATATTTTGAGTTAATAGATTGTTTGTTAGAGAGTGGGAAGTGATATGTAATCCTGATTATATATTTAATAGGGTCAAATCGTTTTGTGCTATTTTAATATTATAACCAAAAATTAGTATGGTCTATATATGCCACACCATTATTTTTTGAACTAAAATATAAATTCGTTTGGTGTATCGTAAAGAAAGCCACGTTAAGCTAAGTGTCTTTCTTTATCTTTAATTTGTTGCCAATGGCGTGTTTGAGGTACCCATTTCTCTGATGCAAATGTATTTACCGTTTTTCTTTTCAAATAGACTTATAAAATTGCCGCTGTTGGTTTTTGTGTTTGTGGAGTCCATAACGTTGTATCCCCCAATTTCCACTATCATATTTCCATCGTTCGAAGCATGTATTTCTTGTGTTTCAAAAGCGATTTTTGAGCCTTTTGGGAAGGTGAGTAATTCATGTTGCATGGATTCATGAATCGCTTTTTTTCCTTCTAGAGGTATTTTACCATTCGAAAAACTAACGGCATCTTCTGCATAGTATTTTAAGCTATCGGTGTTCTTGTTATTATACGATTCTGCAAAAGCATCTTCCATCGCTTGAATTTCAGTTTTGATCACTTCTTTATCTATGACTATTGCAGGAACTTCTTTCTTTTGATCGCAGGCTACTATCAAAGACATGATGACCACAACTAATCCTCCTTTAAAAATTCTATTTTTCATGATTTTATTTTTTAAAATTTAATTGATTAAGTTAAAGATTAGGGGTACTTAAAATTAAGGATAAAATATTGATTATCAGTTTTTAAAATAATTATTTTAAATTAGAAACCCGTAGCGGTTGAGCGTCTTCAATGTGGACTAATTGTGTTATTTTAAGACCGTATCGATGCTATACAACAACGAATTAGACTAAAAAATAGATCCTCTTAGTAATAGCTTCTTGTGAGATCAAACATAAAACTATTTTAATTTTTTTATATTTAGAATGTAATTACAAATGAAAAAGAATTTAATTAACAAAAATGACTTTTCGCTAATTAAATTCTTTTGTAGTGGTGATTTAATTGTTAATGACGGCATCATTTTGCGACATTAGTAGATCGATTATTTATACCTTCATTATAGACTTCCATAAAGGAGTTTCTGCATTCTTTCCAGTTGTGAATGGTTTCGAAAACAAAAATAGTGATTATAGTCAGTATTACTCTAGTAAAGAATTTTTTAGCTATGTTTATCTTATTGGTTTTGTCTATCGGCAGATAGTGGTATCATTGTAGCTTTGAAAAAAGTAATTTTTGATGTCTTTCTAGTTATAGATGGATTCAAAACATAAAAAAGAAAGTAACCCTATTACTACTATACGAAGGTCATTTTTTGTCGTTTTTACTTATGTTTGTTTTAAGTATTCTGAATGGGATATGATTTTGATTTCAGGTATTTAATTGCGCTAAAAAACGAATGCCTGTATTAATTTGGAAAATTTCATCTGAATTTATTCCATCCCCGATAAAACTGCTTTTTGTGATCCATCCCAATTATAGATGACTTCAAACAATAAAAAAGCAAGTATGCCTAATACAAATATAAGAACAGCTCTTTTTCTTATTTTCATTTTTAATAATCAAATGTGCAAAATAATTAACAGAGCGACAAAAACTACATTTTATGGATGATAAAAATGGAGGGTCTGTTGTGAAGATCGATGTTTTCTTTTTTCCAGGCAGATGCTCTCTTCGTTTTAATATATTCGGTTGGTAAAGTAATATCAGTAGCAATGCACAAATAGGTTTCAGGATGTAAAGCTTGTAAGATATCTTCTAGCATTTTATTGTTTCGGTATGGAGTTTCAATAAAAATTTGAGATTGATTTTTTTCTTGCGATATTTTCTCTAGATTTTTTAGGACTACTTTTTTCTCCCCTTTTTCAATAGGTAAATAACCGTGAAACGTAAAACTTTGGCCGTTCATTCCAGATGCCATCATGGCCAAAAGTATCGAAGAGGGACCTACTAACGGGACTACTTGTATTCCTTTTTCGTGTGCTAGTTTAACGATTACAGCTCCAGGATCGGCTACGCCGGGGCATCCAGCTTCACTCATAAGACCAATATTTTTACCTTCTAGCAAAGGTTTTATGAAGTCTTGGTGTTCTTTTACATCAGTACGTTTGTTCAAAACAAAAAGAACCAATTCCGATTGTTTTTTTTCTGGATGGACTTCTTTGATTGATTTACGAGCTGTTTTTTCATTTTCAACGATGAAGTAATCAATCAAATCTATGGCTCTTTTTACGGTCTGTGGTAAAACATCCATTGGGTCACAATCTCCCATGGTTGTTGGGATTAAATATAGTTTTCCTAATAGAGTAGCTGGTTTCATTGTGGGGTTTATTTGTTTTTTTAAATCGATCTTATATGGTGAAAACACAATATTAACTAGAGAATTAACCTGTCTTTATTCGAGGATAAAAATACTGTGGATGCAAATTTAAGTGTGCTTAGCTATTAATTTGTCGGCTATGACATCGCAAACTTCATCTAGCATTGAATATACAATTTCAAATCCGTTGGTCATTCCGAAATAAGGATCTGGAACATCTACGTTTTCGTTTGGATACAACTCATTTAAGATGATTTGCACTTTGTTTTTGTGCTCGTCATTTTCTGCTAGGTTGAGTACATTCTTGTAGTTGGATTGATCCATTACATAAATAAGGTCATATGTCTCGAAATCAGAGGCGGTGAATTGACGTGCTTTTTGATTCGAAATATCAAGGTTGTGATTTTTTGCCGCCGCAATCGAACGCGCATCGGGAGCATGGCCAATGTGCCAATCTCCCGTTCCTGCGGAATCTACAGTGAATTTAGTTGCGGGAAGTTTTGATGCTAAAATCCCCTCAGCCAAAGGTGATCGACAGATATTTCCTAAACAAACCATTAAAATTTTTGTAGACATAATGCGTTTAGAGCGTTAGTTTTTTATGAATATCTTCGACAAATTTTTTGAATTGCTTATCGGTAGCAACGAGATTGTCAACTGTCTTACAAGCGTGCAATACAGTAGCGTGGTCACGATCCCCTATTTGGGAACCTATGTTTGCTAAAGAAGCTTTTGTGAATTTTTTAGCAAAAAACATGGCTAATTGTCGTGCTTGTACTACGTGTCTTTTTCTAGTTTTTGATTGTAACGTTTCTAAATCCAATTGAAAATAATCAGAAACTGTTTTTTGAATATAATCAATCGAAATTTCACGCTTTACATTTTTAACAAATTTTTCAACAACGCTTTTCGCCAATTCGATTGTTACTTCTTTTTTGTTGAAAGAAGACTGAGCAATCAGGGATATGATGGCTCCTTCAAGTTCTCTTACGTTCGATTTGATATTACGTGCTACGTATTCTATTATTTCTTCCGGAATTTCAACTCCATCGCGATATAAAATATTTTTTAAGATGGAAATTCTTGTTTCATAATCTGGTTGGTGTAATTCGGCTGACAGTCCCCATTTGAAACGAGATAATAGTCGTTGCTCGATATCTTGCATGTCAACGGGAGCCTTATCAGAAGTAAGTATTACCTGTTTCCCATTTTGATGTAAATAATTAAAGATGTGGAAAAATACATCTTGAGTTCCAGATTTACCGGATAAGAATTGCACATCATCGATAATTAAAACATCGATAAGCTGGTAGAAATGAATAAAATCATTTCGGTTGTTTTTCTTTACAGAGTCAATATATTGTTGGGTAAAAATTTCAGCTGAAATATACAGTACTGTTTTTTCTGGGTATTTATCTTTAATCTCTACACCTATTGCATGCGCTAAGTGTGTTTTACCTAATCCTACGCCACCAAAAATCAATAATGGATTGAACGAAGTTCCACCTGGTTTGTTGGCCACAGCCATACCTGCTGAACGGGCTAACCTGTTTGCATCTCCTTCAAGGAAATTATCAAAACTGTAGTTCGCATTTAGTTGTGATTCAATTTTTAAATTCCTGATTCCAGGGATTACAAAAGGATTCTTTAATTCTGGATCTAAATTTTTGTAAGGTGCATCAATGTTTTGGGATTTCACGGGTGCGCGATTTGCGCTTGGCAATTGTTCCGTGAACGGTTTTTTGTTGCCGTAAGTGTTTTCCATCTTAATTTTATAAAGTAGCTTAGCGTTTTTGCCAAGTTCTTTAGTTAGGGCTACTTTTAATAGTTTTACATAGTGCTCTTCTAACCATTCGTAGAAAAATTTACTTGGTACCTGAATGTACAATGCATTATCAGTAAGTTCAACTGATTTAATAGGTTCAAACCAAGTTTTGAAGGCTTGGTCCTGAATGTTGTCTTTTATAAAGGACAAGCAGTTTTCCCATACTGATTGGGCAGTTTTGTTCATAAATTCTGTGGAAATTATTTTGTTTAGTAATCGTTTTTTTGTCAAACAATAGCTTAAAAGTCACTATTTATCGGGAGGACAAATATGTGAACAAATTTCTATAAAAAAAAATATTTGGATGTTGATTATGTAGTATTATTGTCGTAAGTAGAGTAAAGGTGTGAAATTTTATTAAAAAATAAGTAAATATAGTATGAAAGAATATGAATTTAATGTAAGAGTAAGGTATGCTGAAACAGATCAAATGGGGGTGGTTTATCATGGTAATTATGCTCAGTATTTTGAGATGGGACGCGTGGAATGGCTGAGAAACATTGGGGTTTCGTACAAATGGATGGAGGAAAACGGAATTATGCTTCCCGTTGTTTCCCTGAATATAAATTATAAAAAACCAGCCCGTTATGATGACCTGTTAACAGTAAAAACTATTTTTAAAATCCAGAGCACTGTTAAGATTGAGTTTGACTATGAAATTTATAATGAACAGCGCGAGTTGTTAACAATTGCTAGCTCAATCTTGGTTTTTGTGAATATGAAAACAGGTCGTCCGATCTTTCCTCCGGACTATGTGTCTGAAAAAATTTTTAATATGTAAAATGTAAGAAAAAAAAATATTATTCTTTGATTTTTATATCTATTTCAAACATAGAATTGAAAATGTCGAAAATCATTTCGGCATTTTTTTTTCGCGTTTTTATCTGGATTTTGCCAAATGGTAATCCTGTTTCTTCGTGAATTTCCATATCCTGAGTCACAATCTCTAACTTCTTTTCTTTAATCACGCGCATGACCTTATTGATGTTTTTATAATCAAATGAAATTTGATATTGGATATCAATCGTTTTTTCTATGATTTCACAACTTTCAAGTGTAAGTTGTGCGGTAATTTTATAAGCGGAAATTAACCCACCAACGCCTAGTTTAACGCCTCCAAAAATTCTGGCTACTACCACAAGTATATTTGTAAGGGAAAAAGACAGGATTTGCCCGTAAATGGGCATGCCGGCACTATTGCTTGGTTCTCCGTCATCATTGGCTCGATAAGAAAATGTGTCTGTTCCTATTTGATAGGCATAACAAAAATGACCTGCATTTGGATGCTTCTTTCTTAAGCCGTCAATAATGAGTTTTACTTCGTCTTCCGATTGAATAGAATAAGCAGAGCCAAAAAATTTACTATTTTTTTCTTTATGTAGTATTTCTTCCGACGTAAATTCGATGGTATTGTAGGTGTCTTTAACTTCCAAAAGGGATTTCTATAGTATGTTTTTATTGAATAAGTCCACCACATCTTCCTTGCCTACCTGTAAATTCCATACTTGTAAGCCTAATGATCGTGCAGCATCAGTATTTTCTTTTTTGTCATCAATGAATAATGTGCATTTTGCTTGTAAATCATGTTCATTTAAAACGTAGTTGTAAATTTCAGAGTTTGGTTTTCGCATCCCTATTTCAAACGAGAAATAGACTTTTTCAAAGCAGTTGTAAAAATCACTATAAAAAGTGGCTCCGTTTTTTTGTTCGAATGTTTCGATATGGATAGCATCTGTATTACTGAGTAAAAATAAGCGGTATTTTTTAGATAACATTTGTAGAAACTCCAATCGATACAAAGGGAAATCGAGTAAAATGGCACTCCATGCTTGTAAAATCTCATCAGAGCTTGCGTCGGGAATGAATTTTTTAATGCCGTCTACAAATTCTTCTCTAGATATTTGACCGGTTTCAAATTGAATATTCAATTGGTCTAGATCTTCGTGCCATTGGGAAAGGCCTAAATTTCGCAGTCTATCAAAAGTGGCTTGTTTGTCTAAATTAATAAAGACATCCCCAAAATCAAAAATAATTGTATTAATCATGGTTTATAGATATTATAAGTTCGTCTTGACCGATTGTATTTTTTTCTAAATAAGAGTCGCTTAGTATTGGGGCGGCAGTACCTTCTTTAAGGTCTATGGTTCCTTTAAAAGTTCGTGCTTCATCCCACAAATTTGCATCAATGAAAGTTTGTAATGTTAGTCGGCCTCCTTCAATTATCACCGATTGAATTTGCTGGTTATACAGGACATCTGTTACTTGAGTTGCTATGTTTTTTTCAAAATTAATGACTTCAAAGATAAGGTTTTCTTTGTTGGTATTAGCTTTTGTTTTTGTTAGAACAATAGTTTTGATCTGACTGTCAAGTACATGGCTCTTTTGTTGTAGACGGCTGTTTTGATCTAAAACGATTCGGACAGGGTTGCCTCCAGTCCAATCTCTCACATCTAATTTAGGGTTATCATCAATGACTGTTTGCGTTCCCACAAGAATAGCTTGTTCTTCGCTTCTCCATTTATGGACTAATTGTCTCGAATAGGTATTAGTGATATAAACTGGTTTTTGCTCTGACTTTACTTTTGGCGAAATGAAGCCGTCTTGACTTTCGGCCCATTTCAATATTATGTAGGGTCTTTTCTTTTGATGAAAAGTAAAAAAACGTTTGTTTAGTTCGTGGCATTCATTTTCAAGAACGCCAACCGTTACGTTTATTCCGGCTTGAATTAATTTTTTTATTCCGTTTCCCGCCACTTTTACATTAGGATCAACCGTTCCAATAACTACTTGCGAGATTTTATTTTTTATGATTAAATCAGAACAGGGAGGTGTTTTTCCAAAATGACTGCAGGGTTCTAAACTTACATAAATCGTGGCTTTTTTTAATAGGGTTTTGTCTTTTACTGAATTGATTGCATTTACTTCGGCATGCGGTTCACCCGCTTTTTTATGCCAGCCTTCTCCGATAATTCTATTTTCATAAACAATGACACTTCCCACCATTGGATTTGGGTAGGTTGTGCCTAAACCGTTTTTGGCTAATTGGATGCACCGCTGTATGTATTTTTCATGTATTTTCACAATGCAAAAGTAGTTGTTTTTTAGGATGGCCTATAATCTTAGGGATTAGTTTTGTAAAGTTCGAAAATAACAACAAACAATTTCTATTTTTGCCTTTTTATAAACAAGTAGTAACATAATATGGAAAATTGGATTATTAGAAAAATCGAAAAAAGAGATAATGCAGCCGTTGCTCAGTTAATAAGAGCGGTGTTTGATGAATTGAATATTCCAAAAGTTGGTACAGCTTATGCCGATCCTTACTTGGACTTAATGTTTGAAGAATATAATAAGCCTAAATCGGTATATTACGTTGTGGAAAACAATGGGAAAATTGTAGGTTCGGCAGGAGTCGCTCCTCTTGAAAATGAAGCAGTAACTATTTGTGAATTGCAGAAAATGTATTTTTTGCCGGAAACGCGAGGTCTGGGGATAGGAAGTCAAGTGATGGCTGTATGCTTGCAAAGCGCAAAAGACTTTGGCTTTAAAAATTGTTATCTGGAAACGATGCCATTTATGCATGATGCCCAAAAATTGTACAAAAAAGTGGGTTTTGAATATATTAATGCTCCCATGGGCAGTACGGGACATGTCTCTTGCCCGATTTGGATGTTGAAGAAATTATAAGTCATCAATTTTTAGTTC
The DNA here is from genome assembly GCA_047636275.1 of Flavobacterium sp. Taxonomy (GTDB): domain Bacteria; phylum Bacteroidota; class Bacteroidia; order Flavobacteriales; family Flavobacteriaceae; genus Flavobacterium. Next base: position 16,564 of record JBLIKD010000004.1, read on the forward strand.
CTATCAATAAAAACACTATGAAAATTAAAGAATACAGAAGCCAATTTATCCAAGAACTATTATCGGTTTATGATGCAGGCGAAGCAGAAAGTTTTTTTTACCTGATACTGGAAGATAAGTATCAGCTAAAAAGAATTGATTTAGCGTTAGATCCCGATTTGATTTTTTCGGAAGAGGAATTGGCGCTTTGGAACTCTATTTTAGACCAGTTGAAGCTCGAGATTCCTATTCAATACTTGTTGGGGAGTACTAGTTTTTATGGTTTGAATTTTGAGGTAAATAAAAATGTATTGATTCCGAGACCCGAGACGGAAGAATTGGTGGAATGGATTATTCAAAGTACGAAGAGCGAAGTTGGAAATAAGAAGTTGAAAGTTTTGGATATTGGAACGGGAAGCGGTTGCATCGCTATTTCATTGGCTAAAAATATGCCGAATGCTAAAGTATATGCGATTGATGTTTCTGAAAAGGCTTTGGCTACAGCCCAAAAAAATGGGGTGATAAACCAGGTGGCTGTTACCTTCATTAAGCAGAATATTTTAGAAACAGTCGATTTAAATCAGCAATTTGATATCATTGTTTCTAATCCTCCTTATGTTCGCAATTTAGAGAAACAAGAAATCAAAAAGAATGTCCTAGACAACGAACCCCATTTAGCTCTTTTTGTAGAAGATGATGATGCCTTGATTTTTTATAAAAAAATCGCAGCATTAGCACAAAAAAACCTTTTAGGCGATGGCCAACTCTACTTTGAAATCAATCAATATTTAGGGAAAGACATGGTCGTTTTGCTTGAAAAGTTAAATTTCAAAAATATTGAATTGCGAAAAGATATTTATGGCAATGACAGGATGATACGAGGGACGATTTAAGGTTTTTAGCAACTTTTTGCTAGTCAACAAAAAGTTATGTTTTGTCATTCAAACGAAGAAGTAATCTCCATTTTGTGAGTAGTTTCATAAGATTTCTCCAGTGTATTACTAAGAATTAATACCTTTTAGAGGGAAAAGAGTAGTTACTGGTTAGGATAAATCATGTCAGAAATAGTAAACTTTACTCGTATCGTAAGGCTTCGATTGGATCCAAGTAAGCGGCTCTTATTGCTGGATATAAACCGGAAACGATAGCAACCATGAAACTGGTTAAAAAAGCAGCTAAAATAGCTATCCAAGGAATGACAAACGCAAAGCTTAAGGCAGTTGCGATTCCGTATCCTATTAGTATCCCTAAAATGATTCCCACGATTCCGCCCAATTGCCCGATAAGTAAAGTTTCTATAAAAAATTGAATAGCAACGGTAGATCTTTTAGCTCCTAATGCTTTTCTGACTCCTATTTCTCGTGTTCGTTCCGTAACGGAAACAATCATGATGTTCATCAAGGCAATAGAAGATCCTAAAACGGTAATAATTCCTATCAGCCAAGAGGCCAACCCTAAGTATTTCGTGATGCCCAAAATCCTATTGATAAGATCGTCACTGCGTACTACTCCAAAATTGTTGTCCCTTACCGGGCTTAATTTTCGAACATTACGCATGGTAATTACGGCGTGGTCTATGGATTCATCTAATAGTTCTTTTTTAGAAACCATGATGCTAATCGTGTAATTAATATTTGGTGCAGTAAATAAGGATCGGGCGACTTGTATGGGGATCAATAGTCTTAAATCTTGTTTGTTACCAAAAGTGGAGCCTTTCTCTTTTAGAATACCAATTACTTTGAACCGGGCACCGCGTATTGATATTGTTTTGCCAATAGGGTTGACATCTTTAAGTAGACCTTTGCCAAAGTCAGAGCCTACCACACAAACATAGTTGTTGTTATCTATATCAAAACCCGTAAAGTTGCGTCCCAAACTTGTTTCTAAACCGGAGTTGGTCATAAAATGTTCGTCAACACCAATAACAGCAATTTCAGGATCTGTCTTTGTCGCTTCATACTTCACCTCTGCAGTAGAAGTTGCTGTAAAGGAGAGGGAAGTTTGCGTAAAGGGATAATCGTATTCATCTTTAAAATCTACCGCTTCAGTGTAGGAAACGATGGGGTTTATAATTTTTCGCTCATCTCCTCCTCGTCTTTGTGTTGTGTTTTCGTATTGTTTGACGTTAAAAGTGTTCGATCCCATTGATGCAAAATCAGAAGATATGGTATTTTCTAAAGCAGAAACCACGGTAAGGATACCCACCAAGGCAGTGATTCCTATTGCGATAATTAATACAGTGAGCGAAGTACGTAATATTTGGGTTCTTATGGAACCTGCCGCAATTCGTACGTTTTCTTTAAATAAATTTAGCATCATGGTAGTTTGACACGAAAATACAATTTTTGTTACAAGTTTGTTTTGGAAGGAGTATTTTTTATTTTAAAAGTAGGATATTTGCAACTTAAATTTACGAATTGGGAGTCTGATTTATCTATTGAATTCTGCATAGTAAAACCTAAATTAATAATAATGGCATCAAAACCGGGTATCCCTAAAGGAACAAGAGATTTTTCACCTACAGAGGTGGCAAAACGTCAATATATAATCAAAATCATCAAAAATAATTTTGAGAAGTTTGGTTTTCAACCCATAGAAACACCATCGTTTGAAAATTCAGAAACTTTAATGGGAAAATACGGAGAGGAAGGGGACCGTCTGATTTTTAAAATTTTAAATTCTGGAGATTATTTGGCTAAAGCCAATACGACACATTTAGAAAATAAGGACAGTACGAAGTTGACGTCGAGTATTTCAGAAAAAGCATTGCGTTATGATTTGACCGTTCCGTTTGCCCGCTATGTTGTACAGCACCAGAACGATATTGAATTCCCTTTTAAGAGGTATCAAATCCAACCTGTGTGGCGTGCAGACAGGCCTCAGAAGGGGCGTTTTAGAGAATTTTTTCAATGTGATGCTGATGTAGTTGGGTCTAAATCGTTGTGGCAAGAAGTAGAATTAGTGCAATTATACGATACCGTTTTTACAGAGTTGGGATTAAAAGGAGTAATCGTTAAAATTAATAATAGAAAAATACTATCTGGCATAGCTGAAGTCATTGGGGCTTCTGATAAATTAATTGACTTTACCGTTGCGCTTGACAAACTAGATAAGATAGGTGAGGATGGCGTAAAAAAAGAAATGATAGAAAAGGGAATTAAAGCGGAGGCGATAGAAAAGGTGCAATCTCTTTTTAATTTTACTGGAACCATTACGGAGAAAATCGGAAAATTAGAACAGCTTTTGGCCGCTTCGGAGGAAGGAACGAAGGGCATTGAGGAATTGCGTTTCATATGCGATAATGTAACGAAACTAGGACTGTCATCGGCAATATTAGATCTTGATGTAACTCTTGCGCGAGGATTAAATTATTACACAGGGGCAATATTCGAAGTGGCTCCTCCTAAAGAAGTAGCAATGGGGTCTATCGGTGGTGGAGGTAGATATGATGATTTAACCGGAATTTTTGGTTTAAAAAACATGAGTGGTGTTGGAATTTCTTTCGGGTTAGATCGTATATACTTGGTCGTCGAAGAATTACATCTTTTTCCGGAAACTGTTACCGCATCATCAAAAGCGTTGTTTATTAATTATGGCGATACCGAAGCGTTTTATGCCTTACAGGCAATACAAAAGTTACGAAGCTCGGGTATAAAAGTAGAGTTGTATCCAGATAGCGCCAAAGTGGCAAAACAGTTTCAACATGCTGATAAGAGAAATATTCCTTTTGCAGTAATAGTAGGCGAACAAGAAATAGCTACAAATGCTTTTTCGTTAAAGAACTTAGTTAGTGGGGAACAGACTTCACTTGATTTTGAAGGTTTAAAAAAGGCGTTACTGTAAATTATAACTTGAATTTTATTCATTAAAAAAAAAGCTTTGTTAATTAACAAAGCTTTTTTAGTATGAGGTATTGATGAATTAATAATCATTTAGTAACCAACCTTACGTTTGTTTTTGATAAACTACGCATTTGATTCAAATGTAAATGCGCTCAAACTTATGTAAACCACAGTAAAATAGTCTTAAAGTTTTATTAAATTTTAGATTATTGTACGCTTTAGTGTTCTCCATGATAAATAGTTGCTACTAAAAAAAAGAATGACAATTTGACATTTGGTGAGAATTGGCAGTACTTTTGCAGTTCAATGAAAAGTGAAAAAAATGAAGTTTAAGAATATTTTTAAAAATAGAGATAATATGACTACTGAAAATACAGAAATCGATAAAGAGATGGATGATGTAACATTAGATAACAATGCGAGTGAAGAGCAAGTTGTTGCTGATGAGTTAAGTGTTGAAGACCAATTGACACAAGACTTAGCGAAAGAAAAAGATAAATATTTACGGTTATTTGCAGAATTTGAAAATTATAAAAGGCGAACTTCAAAAGAACGTATAGAATTATATAAGACAGCAAATCAAGAGGTTTTGTTGGCTATGTTGCCTGTTTTAGATGATTTCGACAGAGCAATGGTAGAAATGCTTAAATCTGAGGACGAATTACTTCTGAAAGGGGTGGAGCTAATTCATGAAAAATTGAGAAGCACTCTAATTTCAAAGGGTTTAGAGCAAGTAGAAGTTAAAGCTGGTGATGCATTTGATGCAGATTTTGCTGAAGCAATAACTCAAATTCCTGCTCCATCGCCTAAGATGAAAGGGAAAATTGTTGATGTTCTTGAAAAGGGATACAAACTAGGAGACAAAATTATTCGATTTCCTAAAGTGGTTATAGGGCAGTAATGCGGACAGGTTTGGACGCCATGAATTGGGTCTGTACATTCATAAGAAAAAATTAAGATGAAAAAAGATTTTTACGAGATATTAGAAATTTCAAAAAGTGCTGATGCAGCAGCAATTAAGAAAGCGTATAGAAAGAAGGCATTAGAGCATCATCCTGACAAAAATCCTGGAGACAAATCGGCAGAAGAAAAGTTCAAAGTAGCTGCTGAGGCTTATGAAGTTTTAAGCGATCCAAACAAAAAAGCAAAATACGATCAATACGGTCATCAAGCTTTTGATGGTTCTGGAGGTTTTGGCGGAGGCCGAGGCGGAGGTCATGCCGGAATGAATATGGATGATATTTTTAGTCAATTTGGCGATATTTTCGGTAGCGCCTTCGGTGGCGGTGGTGGATTTGGAGGCGCAGGCGGAGGTCAACGCAGGACTAAAGGAAGCAACCTACGAATTAAAGTGAAATTGACGCTAGAAGAAGTTGCCAATGGTGTTGAGAAAAAAGTAAAAGTAAAACGAAAAGTTCAGGCGCCCGGTGTATCTTACAAGACCTGTTCTACTTGTAATGGGCAAGGGCAAGTAATGCGAGTTACTAATACTATCCTTGGTAGAATGCAATCAGCAGCTACCTGTCCTACCTGTGGCGGATCAGGTCAGATTTTAGATAAAAAGCCTTCAGAAGCTGATTCTCAGGGCATGATTATTGAGGATGAAACAGTTTCTATCAAAATTCCTGCTGGTGTAGTAGACGGGATGCAGTTAAAAGTTTCTAATAAAGGAAATGATGCTCCAGGAAATAGTGTGCCAGGAGATTTAATTGTAGCTATTGAAGAGTTAGAGCATGAATTTTTGAAGCGTGAAGGTGAGAACTTGCATTATGATTTATATATCAGTTTCCCTGAAGCAGTTCTTGGTGTTTCAAAAGATATCGAAGCTATAAACGGAAAAGTAAGAATCAAATTAGAAGAAGGAATTCAATCGGGTAAGATTCTTAGACTTAAAGGAAAAGGTATTCCAAATATAAACGGGTACGCAAGTGGAGACTTGTTAGTACACGTAAATGTTTGGACTCCTAAAGCTGTAAGTAAAGAGCAAAAGTTGTTTTTTGAGAATAATATTGAAGATGAACATTTTATTCCCAATCCCGAAAAATCGGATAAATCATTTTTTGAGAAAGTAAAAGATATGTTCTCTTAATTTTTATAAAGCGTAAAGATTAAATATAAGTTCACCCATCCTTGTGTAAATTAAGGATGGGTTTTTTTATGTAACAATTATACCTATTTCGGTACTAATTATTTACTTTTACACAAACTTAAATTTTAGCATGAATACTCTACTTGAAGTCAATAAAGTCGTGAAGCAATATGGTGATTATGTTGCGCTTAACGAAGTTTCACTAACAGTTCCTAAAGGCAGTATTTATGGACTTTTAGGTCCAAATGGTGCTGGTAAAACATCCTTAATCCGAATTATAAATCAAATTACGCTGCCTGATAGTGGCTCCATTATACTTGATGGTGAAAAACTGCAGTCCAAACATGTTCAATATATAGGCTATCTTCCAGAAGAGAGAGGGCTATATAATAGTATGAAAGTGGGAGAGCAATGTTTGTATTTGGCACAGATGAAAGGACTGTCAAAAGCAGAAGCTAAAAAACAATTAGAATATTGGTTTGAAAAATTGGAAATTCAAGGCTGGTGGAACAAGAAAATTCAAGAACTTTCTAAAGGAATGGCTCAAAAAATTCAGTTCGTGGTTTGTGTATTACATAAGCCAAAACTGTTGATATTTGACGAACCTTTTTCTGGATTTGACCCTGTGAATGCCAATATAATTAAAGATGAAATTTTAGCATTGCGAGAAGAGGGAGCGACTATAATATTTTCTACGCATCGAATGGAAAGCGTAGAAGAATTGTGTGATCATATAGCATTGATACACAAATCAAATAAACTGATAGAAGGAAGGTTAGACGATGTCAAAAGACAATTCAAAACTAATAGCTTTGAGGTGGGCATCCTATCTGATAATGTGGAAGGTCTGATATTTGATATCACTAAAAAATTCACTGTTACTCCGGCAAATTTTAAATCATTAGGTAAGGAGTTGAAACTTGAAGTGCAGTTGGGAAATGCCCTGCCTAATGAATTGTTACAGATCTTGACGCAACGAGGACAAGTGACTCATTTTGTGGAGAAGATTCCGAGTGTTAATGATATTTTTATTCAAACAGTAAGCGAATAGTAAATAGTTTTTATTGCTTTGATTTTATGTTTTTAAATTCCGAGTTCTAAAATCGTTAAATTAAAATCCAAAATTTAAATGAGTATTATTTCATTAATCATAAAAAGAGAGTTTGTTGCCAAAGTGCGCAATAAATCTTTTATCGTTATGACTTTTTTAAGTCCGCTGCTGTTTGTGTGTATTGCCGCATTTGTGGGGTATTTAAGTTCGATGAAAGCAGAAACGAAACGAATCGCGATTCACGATGAATCGGGGTTGTTTGTCAAAGAATTTATAGCACAAAACGACTCTAAAAGTGAATACAAATATCTTGATTTATCTTTAATTGATCCGCAATTCCTCAAAGACAGCATCACTAATGAAAATTATGAGGGAGTATTATTGATTCCGAAAACTAGTACTGTAGCCGATTTAGAAAATAAAATAAAATTTATATCTAACAGCAGTCCTAGCATCGTTTTTATTGAAAAAATTCAAAATATCGTTGCTAACAAAATCACTAAAACTAATCTAGAAAAAGCAAATTTAGATACTTTAGCAATTAAAAATGCGCAGTCAAAAGTCAATATAAGTTTGGCAAAAGCTTCAGGAGAGAAGAGTGTAAAAGGCCTTAACGAAATAAAAATTGCTATTGGGGGTGGATTTGGGTACCTGATTATGATGTTTATTATTATTTATGGTAATATGGTGATGCGAAGTGTGATCGAAGAAAAAACAAATCGTATTATAGAAATAATAATTTCGTCGGTGAAGCCCTTTCAGTTGATGATTGGTAAAATTATTGGAACTTCATTAGCCGGTATTCTTCAGTTTTTTATATGGGCTTTAATTGGGCTTTCTTTATTGTTTGCTGCATCTGTATTTTTTGGAGCTAATGTGGGGCCAACTGCGAGGGTGTCTCCGGAATTAATGGAACAAGCACAGCAAGAATTTGCAGGCGCTGCCCAAATGTATATCAAGGAATTATGGAATTTACCCATAGCGAGTATACTACTAAGTTTTATCGTTTATTTCATAGGTGGTTACTTTCTCTACAGCTCTTTTTATGCTGCAATTGGTGCCGCTGTTGATAATCAAACCGATTCACAACAATTTCTCTTACCTGTAATTATGCCTTTAGTGCTTAGTGTTTATGTCGGGTTTTTTAGTGTCATGAATGACCCGCATGGTACCTTAGCCGTTGTTTTTTCCATGATTCCGCTCACATCGCCTATTGTTATGCTGATGCGAATTCCGTTTGGCGTACCTTTGTGGCAAATTGCCATTTCTGTAAGCTTGCTATTTGCGACCTTCTTTTCAGTAGTTTGGTTTGCAGCAAAAATATATCGAGTAGGAATTTTGATGTATGGAAAGAAACCTACATGGAAAGAATTATACAAATGGCTTAAATATTAAAGTTTGTTTGGTCGTTGATTCGTTTAGTCGGATCTGTAGAAGCCAATTTCTAATTATCAAAATAGATATGAGTAAAATATTAATCATAGAAGACGAAGCCGCTATCCGCAGAGTACTTTCCAAAATACTTTCTGAGGAGAGTGATAACTATCAAGTTGAGGATGCTGAAGACGGTGTACAGGGTTATGAAAAGATAAAAAATAACGATTATGATCTTGTTTTGTGCGATATAAAAATGCCGAAAATGGATGGTGTGGAATTGCTTGAAGCAGTTAAAAAAATAAAACCAGAAATTCCATTTGTTATGATCTCTGGTCACGGCGATATGGAAACGGCTATCAATACAATGCGACTTGGTGCGTATGATTATATTTCAAAGCCTCCAGACTTAAACCGATTGTTGAATACGGTTAGAAATGCATTGGACAAAAAAAAACTCGTTGTTGAGAATAAGATTTTAAGAAAAAAAGTCAGTAAGAACTACGAAATGATTGGGGATAGCGAAGCAATAGATCAGATCAAAGTGATGATTGATAAAGTGGCGCAAACAGATGCGCGAGTCCTTATAACTGGGGCAAACGGAACTGGTAAAGAATTAGTGGCGCATCAGTTGCATGAAAAAAGTGAACGCGCTAATTATCCTTTAATTGAAGTCAATTGTGCTGCGATTCCTTCTGAATTGATAGAGAGTGAGTTATTTGGACATGTAAAAGGAGCATTTACGTCAGCGGTAAAAGATCGCGCTGGTAAATTTGAAGCAGCAGATAAAGGAACAATTTTTCTAGATGAAATAGGAGATATGAGTCTTTCGGCGCAAGCCAAAGTATTACGTGTTTTACAAGAAAGTATGATTTCAAGAGTAGGGGCTGACAAAGATATTAAAGTAGACGTGCGTGTAATGGCGGCTACGAATAAAGATTTGAAAACCGAAATTATCGAAGGCCGTTTCCGTGAGGATTTATACCACAGATTAGCTGTAATTTTGATAAAAGTACCTTCATTAAATGAAAGAAGCGAAGACATTCCGAAGTTGATTTTGCATTTTGCAGACAAAATTGCTTCTGAGCAGGGAAATTCGGTGAAGAAATTTTCTGGCGACGCGGTCAAATTATTGCAAGAATACGATTGGACTGGAAATATTCGTGAATTGCGTAATGTAGTGGAGCGTTTGATTATCCTAGGAGGGATTGAAATTTCTGAAAACGACGTGAAGTTGTTTGCCAGCAAATAAGAGCTCCCTAACGAGCAAATGGGGTAGTTGAAATTTAGTAAATTACTAATTTTGTTTTTTTTAGGTTTTAAGTTGTTTAATTCTTTAAAATTGACAACTGTTTAGATCGAAAAGAAAAAGGGAATTAGGATAAGTACGAGGGTACTAATTCAGATAAATAATATTCGATTAAGTAAATAAAGTTCTTCGTGGTGCCGTGAGTCACTTTTAGAATTTTTGTGAAATAAATAAGAGATGAAATTAAAGAAAATAAACGAAAAGTTACGAGAAGGATTAGTCGAAAACGGGATAACCGAGGCCAATACTTTACAGAAAGAAACTTTTTCTGCTTTAAAAAGCGGTGCGGACTGTGTGATTATCGCGCCAAAAGGAAGTGGGAAGTCCACGACTATTGTTATCAATGTGATCCAGCAATTAGTTTGTGAGGGAGAACAATCGCCTCGCGCTTTGATTATTGTGGAAGATAAAGCTAAAGTGTTAGAAATGGAAGCCATCTTTGAAAAATTCGAAAGGCATACTGATTTGGTGGTGTACGGAGTACATGATAGGGGTGATATGGAATATGATAAAAATTATATTTCTGGTGGAGTTGATGTGTTGATAGGAACACCAAATAAGTTAGGCGAAATGTTTACGACTGCTGGCTTTAATGTAAACAGGTTGAAAATGTTTATTATTGATGACGCAGATTCGATTTTAAAATTGCGACATGAAACGAAGCTGATGCGGATGTCAAACAGCATCAATAAAACGCAACGTATTATCTTCTCGGAAAGACTTACCGGTAGAATAGAAAGTCTTGCTGATAAAATGATGGTGGAGCCTTATCTATTTGAAATTGAAGAAGGCGAAGAAGAGAATGAGGAAGAAGAGGGAACAAAATAACATAAAATAAATAAGATGGGATTAATGAAAGTGTTTTCAGGAAGCGAAATATTAGCAATGGCTTTAAAAGAAAAAATTGAAGCGATAGGTGTTGATACAGTTATGAAAGATAATATTCAATCCGCTCGATTGGCGGGTTTTGGAAGTTCAGGTTCTGCTGTGGAGGTTTTTATACAAGAAACTGATTTCGCAAAAGCAAATCCAGTTATTGAGGAATTTAGGTTAAGTATTTAATAAAGAATTCGGGAATTATAAAAGAAAACTCTGGCTGTCGTTTATGATACCAGGGTTTTCTTTTTTACTGAGTTGTGTTATAAATTTTAAAAAAAAACAGATGAAATACAAGATGCTGGTCATAGACATGGATGATACCTTGTTGACAGATGACCATACCATTTCGGAAGAAAATAAAGAAATGCTTTTTAAAGCACAGGATAAAGGAGTTTATGTTATTTTGGCATCGGGAAGACCAACACCGGCAATGATAGCTTATGCCAAAGAATTAAAACTGGATAATTCGTATATGATATCCTATAATGGAGCTGTAATTACAGATTTAAAAGAGAACAAAATAATCTTTGAACAAACGCTGACGCAGAATCAAATACATGAACTATATGAGTATAGCTTAAAAAGTAAAACTCATATCATCACATATATTGATGGGAAAGTAGTGAGTGAAACGAATTCAGAATATATTGATATCGAGCTTAATATTACAGGATTGGTACATAATAAAGTATTGGATTTCAGGGCAGCAGTTACTTCATCAGCTGTAAAATGTATTTTATTGGAAGAGCCAAGTTATTTGAGAGAAGTAGAAAAAGACTTGAAACTAGCCATGCCTCATTTGAGCGTCAGTATGTCAAAGCCTTTTTTTTTAGAAGTGGCACAAAATGGAATCGACAAAGCGGCAAGTATAAAAATAGTTGCAGAGAAACTGGGTATTCATCAAAGCGAAATCATTGCCGTGGGGAACGCAGGGAATGATTTGACTATGATTGAATATGCAGGATTGGGTGTTTGGGTAGATAATGTAGATCCAGAATTGAGAGACAGAGCTAATGTTATTGTAGCGTCAAATAATAATCATGGTGTTGCTGAGGTAGTACGGAGATTTATTTTGAATTAAAGTTTTTTTTATATCTTATGTTTTTACTAGTGTGCCCATAATAAAACTAAGGTCAAATTATAGCTGTATTATACTGTATCTGTTAGACCAAGATCATTAGTATTTTTTCTTAGTTGGTTTGCAGTTTTTACAAAAGTCAGGATAGTTTTGAAGCTGTTTTTATACTTCTATATGCAACGTATTAAGTTTGCGCTGTGTCAAGACTTAAACTAGTTGTTTTTGATTCCATGGCTTGCTCTTCGATGAATTTCTTGTGAATTTGCTCGCATAGTACTTTTAAAAAGCTAACATCACAAAGAGTTCCCTTCTGCTTGTAGACTCCGTTACGCAATTTACGGGCATAGAGTTCATATAAGTTAAATTCATAGCGAGCAGATTGCAGTAGTTTGTTAGCGGTAATGGTATCTAGAGCGATTAAAGATGCTGTATTTTGCTGGAATGAGCAAATTTACTTTTGAATTGAAGTTCTTGGTAAACATAAACGCTACAATATTCATCACGAATCCAAAATCAAGGGTTTAATCAGTATGATTACTTTTGCTGTTTACCTCGTTTCCAGTTTGCGTTGCTTGTGATTGAAAATCGGTTAACCGTAGTCAGTACGTGAAATAGAACAAATAACAAAATAGTATTTTTAATTTGATCTTTATGGTGTAGCACTATTCTTCTTTACTTTTTTCAAACTCAATAAATTCAACGGATTAACCCCCAAACCTGTAACCTCTTTCCTAGTGAATCTAGCAACCTTGTCGTAAAATAAAGGAATTATTGGTGCTTCATTAATAATAATTTGGTCCATTTTCTGGTACAAAACAAACCTTTTTTGGTCATTAGTTTCCTTAAAAGCCTGTTCGTATAGACGATCGAATCCCTCATTTTTAAAATGGGTATAGTTTGGCCCATCCGGAGAAAAGTTTTTACTGTAAAATAGGGATAGATAATTTTCGGCATCGGGATAATCAGCAATCCAGCTCGCTCTAAAAAAAGAAACTTTTCCGGTAGAAATGGCTTGGCGCAAAGTGGAAGGAGGACTGATGTCTACCTGCACGTCTAATCCTATTTTTTGCCATTCCCGTTGTAAAAACTCTCCAATATCTACGTAGGAAGCATTAGTGCTTAGCTGAATTACGGGGTTTTTATCACCCGTAGCTTTCTTATACTCATGTACCAAGTCCTTTGCTTTTTCGCTATCGTAGGTGTATCCTTTGGCGTCATTAAAGCTGGGTAAGCCTGTAGGAATGATTCCGTTTACTGCTGGGGTTCCCATATTGTTTCGCAAATAGGTAATCATTTTTTGGCGGTCGAAACCGTAATTCATCGCTTGACGAATGCGTACGTCTAATACTGCTTTATTGTCGCCGTCCATACGGAAACCTAAATATTCAGTATTGAGATAGGGTCCGGTGATTAAGTTAACTTCGTCTTTGTATTTAGGCTGTAATTCTCCTGTTTGCGTTAGAATATCATCTTTATAGGATGGGTCTAGGCCTGAAGTGAAATCTAGTTTTCCTTGTATAAATTGTAAAAAACCACTTTGCTTATCTGGCAAAAAGGTAATGGCAACAGCTTCTAGATAAGGCAGTGTGTTTCCTTTTTCGTCTTTTTCATAAAACAAAGGGTTTTTGCGTAAGACTAGTTTAACATTTTCTTCCCATAATTTCAATTGGAAAGGACCGGTCCCTATAGGGTGTGAACGAAAGTCACTACCATAATGAGAAACTACTTCTTTTGGGACCACTGAGGCGTACTTCATAGTCATTAAACCAAGGAAAGCAGGAAAAGGCTTGATTAGTTTGATTTCAAAAATACTGTCATTTTCAGCTTTGAAGCTTTCTACGTTTTGTAAAACCCAACCACCGGGAGAAGCGACTTTTTCATCGAGTAATCGGTTGAGGCTGTATTCAAAATCAGATGCATTTACAGTTCTCGTACTATCTTTACCAAATAAGATGTGCTTTTGAAAATAGATGTCCTTTCGTAACGTAAAAGTATAGGTTTTTGCATCAGGAGAAATAGTCCAGGATTTGGCTATATCGGGTTGGATATTTAATTTTTCGTCTAATTGGAGTAAACCATTGAAAATGTGATTGCAAGCCCATATATTAGATTGTACTTTTGAGAAAGCAGGATCAAGAGAAGTGATATTAGCGCTTTCATTGTAACGAAAAACAAGATGATCTTTATTTTTTGTACTGTCTTTTCCACAAGAAAAAAATGTTAATACAATACAAAGTGTTGATATATAGATAATTATTGATTTCATTTTAAAGAATATTGTACGTAAATTTGCAAACTCTTTTTACAAAGATGTAAATATAATAAGTTACTACTAAAAACGTAGTTTATCCCTATGGAAAACAGAAAAAAAGTTGCCTTTTATACGCTTGGATGCAAACTGAATTTTTCAGAAACCTCTACTATTGCGAGAAACTTTCAGGATGAAGGTTTTGACCGTGTTGATTTTGAAGAAGTGGCTGATATGTATGTGATTAATACATGCTCAGTAACTGAAAATGCAGACAAGCAGTTTAAACAAGTAGTCAAAAAAGCAATGAAGCTCAATAATAAAGCTTTTGTAGCCGCTGTGGGTTGTTATGCACAGTTGAAGCCGGAAGAATTAGCCGCAGTTGATGGAGTTGATTTGGTTCTGGGGGCTACAGAGAAATTTAAAATTACCGACTATATCAATGATTTATCTAAGAATGATTTTGGTGAGGTACATTCTTGCGAGATAGCCGATGCTGATTTCTATGTGGGAAGTTACTCGATAGGCGACAGAACCCGTGCTTTTTTGAAAGTGCAGGATGGTTGCGATTACAAATGTACGTATTGTACGATCCCGCTTGCTAGAGGGATTTCCAGAAGTGATGAATTGGATAATGTTTTGAAAAATGCCTACGAAATTTCGAAGCAGAACATTAAGGAAATTGTTCTTACTGGAGTGAATATTGGAGATTATGGAAAAGGGGAATTTGGGAACAAAAAACACGAGCATACTTTTTTAGAGTTAGTTAAAGAATTAGATAAAGTAGAAGGGATAGAGCGTTTGCGAATTTCGTCCATTGAACCTAATTTATTAAAAAATGAAACGATAGAATTTGTTTCGAAAAGTAGAACTTTTGTACCGCATTTTCATATCCCACTCCAGTCGGGAAGTAACGAGATTCTGAAATTAATGAAGCGTCGGTACCAACGTGAAATATACACTGAAAGAGTAAATAAAATTAGAGAAGTGATGCCTCATGCCTGCATTGGCGTGGATGTGATTGTTGGTTTTCCTGGTGAAACTGATGAGCATTTCTTGGAAACCTATCGTTATTTGAATGAAATGGATATCTCCTATTTACATGTTTTCAAGTATTCTGAACGTGATAATACTGAAGCCGCGGAAATGGCGGGTGTTGTGCCTGAAAATGTCCGCGTGAAAAGAAGTAAAATGATGCGTGGATTATCGGTTAAAAAACGCCGCGCCTTTTATGAAAGCCAGCTGGGAACAGCAAGAACAGTTCTTTTTGAAAGTGAAAATAAAGAGGGTTACATTCATGGTTTCACAGAAAATTATGTTAAAGTAAAAACGCCATGGAATCCGGAATTAGTGAATACTTTGCATGAAATAAATTTGACTACAATTGATACTGATGGTAGTGTCAGAATGGAGTTTGCTGCAGTAGAGGTATAAACACTTCAAAATAATTTAAATTTTAAACTAGTAAGAGATTAAGAAAATTAAGGTAAAGCCTAATGAAACTTAATCTCTTACTAGTTTTTTATTTAAGTCAAGATTGTTTTTGACTTGTGGCCATTTGACAATCGCCTTAATTATTTATGGGTTTGTTGACCAAATCCCTGCATCTTTAATAAATACGCGTCGGTTTAATTTTAACTGAGCGATGATTAATTCGGCTACATCTTCAGCTTGCATTACGTTTTCAGGATTACCATCGGTTAGTTTTAAATCCTTAGCCATTTCAGTGCCAACCGTGCTCGGAGTCAAGGCAGTAACGCGAATGTTATGTTTTCGAACTTCCTGCATCAAGGATTCGGTTAATCCTAAAACAGCAAATTTAGAGGCACTGTACGCGCTGGTTAGTGCATTTCCTTTCAATCCTGCAGTGGAGGAAATATTTATGATATCTCCTGTTTGTCTTGCAATCATGTTAGGTAAGACCGCGCGGGTAGTATAGTAGGTTCCCATTAAGTTCACCTGAATGATACGCTCCCATGCTT
>JBLIKD010000005.1:0-31778 GCA_047636275.1 Flavobacterium sp.
TTGTATTGCTAGTATCAAAATAGTGTAATATGGTTTGATAATGATTTAGTCTCGATCTGTAGATTGTATTGTCAGACTTAAATCCGGAATGATGTATTTTTTCATGTCATATAGCTAACTTTGCAAGTCATATAATTTTCTCAGGTTTTTTTAAAGATGTTTCTCAAACTCTGCACAAAATGATAGGTTTTTTGGATTTCATGATGAAATTCAAATAATACTGCGGGTCGCTCTGTTTGGTGTTATACCACTTTGATTTGTTTTTGTACAGGAAATAGCGACTTCTGGCGTTTAATTATTCGAGGAGATTTTCATTCGTCACAATCTAAGGTTCAATCTTTTTTCTATATAGTTTCATTTTCCTGATCAATGGCTTGCCAGCGGTCTTTATTCCTGATTTCGTGTCATGCTTCTAATGCTAATTTTTGTACATGGAGTCTAACTGCGACGTGAGTTGCATGAGGGACACACTTTTTGGAAATCAAGCCCACGTTTCCTTCCGTGTCAAATGTTGTCTCACAAGCTATATTATGTAGTTTAAGCGGTATTTTTTCGAAATAGCTTAAATAGTCTGTGCTTTAGTTATAGCAATCATAACGGCTATTGTTTCTTTCTTTCTTTCTTTCTTTCTTTCCTTTTGCCGCTCGATTAGTCAATATAGCATATGGTGCGTCATTGCAAATAACCGTTACGGCTATTGATCTGCGGGCGATAAAGTTTTGTGGAAAGGAAAGCCAATCTTTTGCGTATGGTTCATTATTCCATATTTTAAAATCACTGAAAAAATCCCTGATTTAGATGTTGTAGGTTTTTAAATCTTATACGGTAGAAAGAAGCAATAGTAGTACATTCATGAGGGTCTAAATCTATTAATTCCTTTTAAAAAATATGCGAACGCTTGCATTACCCGAGTGTCGTCTGCTGCGAAATTCCAATCTATATAAACGACTTTCCTAGTATCTTTAGTAGGTATCTTCTGCGAGTAACGTAAAGGTAAGCTTGATTTCCTCAAATTGAGAAATTTTAGCTGGTCTCGTCAAAGAATCCCGTGGAACTTAATCGAGATTACTGATATTAGTCTGGAAAAGAATTAACCTTGCTAAGTAAAGATGGACTATTTCGTCTCTTTTTTACAAGAAGTTAGTTAAAAGTAGTCAAGTGTGATTTCATAATATTTATCGTACGGTACTAGTATTCTTTCTTTTTACTGTCGTTATAATTGTTTTGATTTTTTATAATAAATAGTAATTTGTTGTTAATATATGCTCGGGGAAGAAACCAAAATGTGATTTTTATTTGAATAAAGTGTATTTTTAAGAACAAAAGATATTGGACGAGGTAAATAACGGATATCTGTGCATTTGAAATTCATTGAAGGTTATTTTATTAAAGAATCTTTAAGTAGATATTTTGTAATAGTTGTGCGAGATAGAAATATAATATAGCTCTTTCAATTATTCATGTAAAGTGGCTTCTTCCTGTTCGCTAAAAGTTGTTTATAAAGTATCTAACAATCATATTAAGCGACATTAACTTGCCATATTTAATAAGTCAGATTCCCCGTTTTATTTAATGTTTATAACGTAAGTATCTTTTGTTTAAAATGGCTGCACCACTTTTAGTACTTATCCTAAAGGTTGGTAGAACCGGTATTTATTTGTACTGGAGTTATCAATTGATACTAATCACATCAGTATTTTGGAATCGTTAAATAAGAGTCATTGTGAACTGTAACGGTTGTATTATCGCATTGTGTATTATCTTTTAAAAGCATAAAATAAAAAGAGGGATCGTTTATCAAGTATATAATATGTGTTGATAGTGGTTTTAAAGATAAAAAATAGTTTAAATGAAGGCAAGAATGGAGATTACAATAAAATAGCTGGTAGCAGTAGTATACAAGCCTTTGCTATAAAACGATGGCATAGATATTCTCATGCTCTGTAAAGCTGAAGGAATAACCGATACTACCTTATTGTTTTCTACGAATTTCTTGTTGATAGTAGAAAAATTATCTAAAAGACTAACTTTAGATCTAATCTAAACGTAAGATTAGAAACTGTACTGATAATAAATTGTTTTCAGAACACACTTTGCTTTTGTAAATTCGGTATTTCGTATACTAAGCAAGGAATCGACTATGCCGCTTCGCAATCATGTATTAAGTTTATGTTCCTTAATGAAGAAGCATTACAGTTTAGTAAGTAAATTTAAGCTTACTTATTTTTAACGTACTTATTTTATTTGAGATTTTTTTTTTTTCAATATTATCCGTGAACAGATTCGTTTTTTCCGTACTTCACTATGATCGAAGTTTCAAACTCAATCCATTCCTTCCAACGTTTATCTACATCAATATTATCCGTGTACTTTTTTGCAAAACCAAGGAATGTAGTGTAATGGCCTGCTTCAGAGATCATAAGGTCTCTATAGAATTTAGCTAATTCAGGATCTTTTATATTTTCAGATAACACCTTAAATCGTTCACAACTTCGGGCTTCAATCATAGCGGAGAATAGTAAACGATCGCACAAAGCGTCTTTTCTACTACCATCTTTTTTCATGAATTTAAAAAGTTCATTTACGTAATTATCTTTACGCTCTCTTCCTAAAGTTAGGCCTTTACTTTTTATTAAATTATGTACCATCTGAAGATGTTCTAATTCTTCACGTGCGATCACTAATAACTCGGTTACTAACTCTTCGAGCTCCGAGTTGTAAGTAATGAGACTTATTGCATTTGATGCTGCTTTTTGTTCGCACCAAGCATGGTCTGTCAAAATTTCTTCAATATTTGATTCGACTATATTTACCCATCTTGGGTCTGTGACTAATTTTAATCCTAACATATCCTATTATTTAGTTACTGCGAAATTAGTGTTTTCTTTCTGATTTTCTGTGTAAATGATAGTTTTCAGGTCTAAATTATATTAATTTGTGAGCCTAATTAAACACAAAGATGAATCAGGATAAAAAAATTTTAATAATTGGTAGTGTTTGGCCAGAACCTGACTCTTCCGCCGCTGGGACCCGTATGTTGCAATTAATTTCTCTTTTTAGGGAGGAAGGTTTTCTTGTTACATTTGCTAGTCCTGCTATGGATAGTGACTTTATGATTGATCTTACATTAGTAGGAGTCGTTAAAAAATCAATTGCCTTAAACTGCTCCAGTTTCGATGCTTTCGTAAAGGAATTGAACCCGTCGGTGGTACTGTTTGACCGCTTCATGATGGAAGAGCAATTTGGCTGGAGAGTTAGTGAAAATTGTCCCGATGCTATACGGTTATTAGATACTGAAGATTTGCATTGTTTACGTGTGGCACGTCAAAACGCTTTCAAGGAAAAAAGATGTTTTGAGGAAGAGAACATATTAAAGGAAGAGGTAGCCAAAAGGGAAATAGCCAGTATTTTGCGTTGTGATTTATCTTTAATGATTTCAGAATATGAAATAGAGTTACTTACTAACAGATTTAAATTGGATAGCTCGCTATTGTTTTATTTGCCCTTTTTAGTAGAGCCCGTAACTAGTATAGATTTAGTTAAATTACCTTCATTTGAAGAAAGAAATAATTTTATTTTTATTGGCAATTTCTTGCATGAACCCAATTGGAATGCAGTTCAGTATTTGAAGGAAACTATTTGGCCACTGATAAAAATGCAAATACCTCAGGCCGTTGTAAATGTTTATGGGGCATATCCCTCTCAAAAAGTAGTACAATTAAATAATGTCAAGGAGGGGTTTATTATAAAAGGACGTGCAGCCAATGCACATGATGTAGTTGGTCAAGCGCGAGTAGTTTTAGCACCTTTACGATTTGGTGCGGGACTCAAAGGAAAACTACTTGAAGCAATGCAATGCGGTACGCCAAGTGTCACTACATCTATTGGTGCTGAATCGATGCATGGTGATTTGCCATGGAATGGTTTTATAGCAAATGACGTAGAAATTTTTGTAACAGAATCGGTACGATTGTATCATAATAAAAGACTTTGGCTACAAGCCCAAGAAAATGGGATCAAAATAATTAATCGTCGCTATGTACGAGTATTATTTGAAAATGATTTTAAAAGGCAGATTAAATGGCTGCAGGACAATTTGCAACAGCATCGTACATCTAATTTTATGGGGTCATTGCTACAGCATCATACTATGAAAAGCACTAAGTATATGTCCATGTGGATAGAAGAGAAAAATAAGAAATAGAACTCTTAATATTTTAACTATAGCTTAGCTATTAATGGTTTTAAGCAACGTAAAAAAACTTTGAGAAAATCAGGTTTATGTAATACTATAATCTTTATGCTTGTTAGTTCTTGTGTTTATTTTCAATAAGATAATAGTTGTCAAAGTCTAAAAATTGCAGATGCAATACAAATTAAGTTTAAAATTTTGTGATAGAAGAGAAAGTATTGATGGTATAGTTAGTGTTTATTATTTATGTTACAGTGAAATTTTTTTTTAAGTCGGTTTTATCTAGTACGATTGAGCGGCAATTTCCACGACAATTATTCATGTTCTGTAATGATAAGACTGATGTTGTAGAGTGCAGTTGGCAGTGATTCGGTAGGGAGTTGAAAAGAAATTATTGATTGTTTGAAACTTGTGAATGTGCGGGACTAACTGACGATAAAATATTTAAAAGTAGTAAATCGTTTTGTAGGTGAAGAATTAGATAAGGTGCTTGGAGCAGAAGTAATTATTGAGAATTAGGGATAATAGTGTTATTTCAGTTAAAATTAAAGATTAAACAAACGATGAAAACGGCTGCTCTTTTGTAGTAGGAATGGCAGCGGAGTTCATGATCTAGATATTAACAATTGTTTCCACAATTATTAGTCCCGGTGTGCATATAGTGCAACGCAAATGGATGTGAAGGTGCCGATAGTTCTTGGGATGGTAGGATATATGCCCAAAAAAAACCAGTCTATATTGCTTTAGATGGTTTTGGTTTTTTAAAGAATAAGTAATTATGTTAAATAGGTAATATTTCGTTATGTACCATAGTCATACATAGAAAAATACAGCGTAATCTACTGTACTTGTAATGTGGTTTTACAAGTAAGAAGTAGTTTGACAGTGTTTAATAACAATTTGTCTGTTTTAAATAGTTGTTCTTTATTTAACAGATTTTATGACAGGTTTGGTTAAATTAGTTTGATGACTCAATTAAATTTTCGAAACTATCTATTTGTAAGGCCAAAGCGGTAGTCTTAATTTTTTGTAATAATTAAATACAAGTATCAATGGTCTGGAATAGTGCTGTTTTTATATGAATTATGTATCACAAGAATTATTAATCCAAAAAGTACTGCTCCGACAATTAAAACGTTATTTACTAACCCTTCCATCGAAAATGATAACTTTATTAACATAGTCGAAATGACAAAGCCGGAGTTTCTGATGATTTGGTGGAATCTGTCAGAATGAAAAAAGGAGAATAATAATAGCAGTACATCAATAATTATTAGGAGCATAAAAAAATCTTCAAAGAAAATATTATTAATATTTTTGAAGCTATTGATATGGCTTTCATTATGTTGAATGGAAGAGATAAACCAATTAATAAACGAGTATAATGCAAGAATAATTAAAATAGGGATTAAAGTAGTTGCTATTATTTTTTTTAATTTTATGAATTTTCCTATTTTAATTTTTTCTTTAGGAGTTCTACTGATTTCGGCATTGTCTTGCTTCTTGATTTTTTTATAGAATAGTTGAATCAGGAAAAACAAAATCAGCGTAGTTATTACGTCGTAGATGAATTGCAGATCATTTTCGAGTTTGAACCAACCCGATGATAGTTCGATGTGACCAATATCTTTGAAAAGCCTCCTTATTACAATCAATGTTATGATCTCGTATTGTTTACCGATGTATTTTGATGTGGAACTGGGAAGGTAAAACACCAATAAGAATACTTCATAAATTAGAATGAATGAAAAGGGGGTGTATACAGCAGAGATTGGATTTTTTGTCAGTTTTGAGGTAAGATCAATGATGTCTTGGTTTACTAAAAAAATAAGCAGTAGATGTACTATATAACTAAAAATTGCTATGCCTACAATGATACGCTCTGTTTGTTCCCTAAATTTTTCAGACAAAAATTTGTCAAAGAATTTTTTCATAATTTATTTACTTAGGCATTTGTATTACGCATTAAAAGGTATAAATATAATTAGGTATAAGATCGTCAGCCAGCTGTAAAAATGAATGGTAAATCATAGTGGGATGCTAATTTTTTTAATTCTAATTTTATATAGTATCGGCGTTTAGTTAGACGGATGATCCAGTTTATATATAGATGTACTATTTTTTACGTTTTTTCTTAATACTTCCCGCAATACTCAAATTTACGTAATTAATAATGTAATCCTAATTTTATTTGTAAGACTAATCGAATTTCGATTCAATACCAATTGGTCTCTACTATTGAGTATTCGTATCTATAATTAGCGTAGATTTTGCATAAAAATAAAAACCCGTCAAGATTGCTCCAGACGGGTTAAATTATATAAATAATTAGTTGTTATGCAAGCATAGTTACTGGGTTTTCAATGTATTGTTTCAATGTTTGTAAAAACATAGCTCCAGTCGCCCCGTCAATAGTACGGTGGTCGCACGCCAAAGATAGCATCATAGTGTTTCCTACAACAATTTGGCCGTGTTTCACTACTGGTTTTTCCACAATGGCTCCTACTGATAGGATAGCAGAATTAGGTTGGTTGATGATAGAATTAAATTCTACTATACCAAACATGCCTAAGTTAGAAACGGTAAAAGTACTTCCTTCCATTTCGGTTGGTAATAATTTTTTGTTTTTAGCTCTTCCAGCAAGATCTCTGACGCTTCCGCCAATTTGAGATAAACTCATTGCATCAGTAAACTTTAATACAGGTACAACTAAACCATCTTCCACAGCTACAGCAACACCAATATTAACATGATGGTTGATTGTAATTGCTTCTTCTTTCCATTGTGAGTTAACTTTTGGATGTCTCTTTAATGCCATTGCACATGCTTTTATGACCATATCATTAAAGGAAACTTTTGTATCCGGAATACTATTAATAATAGCTCTAGATTTCATAGCATCATCCATCGTAACTTCAATAGTTAAGTTGTAATGAGGTGCAGTGAATAAAGACTCAGCTAATCGCTTGGCTATAATTTTTCGCATCTGCGAATTCTTAATCTCTTCTGTCAATACTTCTCCCGCGGGAACAAAGACTTTCGCTACGGGTGCAGGTGCAGGTGCAGGTGCAGCCACTGTTTTCGCGGCAGTCTCAACTGGTGCTGGAGTAGGTAATACTGCTGCAGCTGGAGTAAAGTTTTCGACATCGCTCTTAACGATACGTCCATTCTCACCTGAACCTTTAACTTGTGTCAACTGTATTCCTTTGTCACTTGCAATTTTCTTTGCTAATGGCGATGCTAAGATTCGTTGTCCTTCCGTTGTTGCTTCTTGAGTAATAGATGCCACTTCTTCTTCTTCTGGAACTGATTCAGCTTCTTCTGCTAGTTCTGTAGATTCATCTGAACTTTTCGCGCTATAATTATCAGCAATACCTGTTATGTCTGTTCCTTCAGGACCTATGATAGCAAGTAAGCTGTCAACAGGTGCTGCGTTTCCTTCTTGAATACCGATGTATAATAGAGTTCCTTCATTGAACGACTCAAACTCCATCGTAGCTTTATCCGTTTCTATTTCAGCTAGGATATCACCTTCTTTAATTTTATCGCCCACTTTGTTTAACCAGGTGGCTACTGTGCCCTCTGTCATTGTATCGCTCAATCGGGGCATGGTTACAATAACAACTCCTTCTGGTAAAGCTGCTGGTGCTGTTGCTGGTGATTTTTCTTCTTTTGAGGCTTCTGGTGTACTCGGAGCTTCTTCATTATCCGGTTTAGCGGATTCTGACTCTGTTGTTGGTGCTGATTTATCTGCTATTAAAGCAGCTACATCTTCACCTTCGTCGCCTATAATAGCTAATAAAGAATCCACAGGAGCTGTCTCTCCTTCTGGAATTCCAATGTACAATAGAGTGCCTTCATCAAAGGACTCAAATTCCATAGTTGCTTTGTCGGTTTCAATTTCAGCAAGGATATCTCCTTCACTTATTTTATCACCTACTTTTTTAAGCCAAGTCGCTACCGTTCCTTCCGTCATAGTATCGCTCAAACGTGGCATTGTTACTTTTATCGCCATAATATTTTTATAGTTTATGAGGTATGAATGGATAGTTTTCTTGTTCGTACACTACATCGTACAGTTGCTGCACTGGTGGATAATCAGATTCTTCAGCAAAATCAACACATTCTTGTACTCGAGCTTTCACTCTTTTTTCAATTGCTGTTATCTCCTCTTCAGTTGCATATTTTTGATCTTTTATTAAGTCTAAAACTTGAGTAATAGGATCAATTTTTTTGTATTCTTCCACTTCGTCTTTAGATCGGTATAATTGAGCATCAGACATGGAATGTCCTCTGTAACGATACGTTTTCATTTCAAGGAAGGTTGGTCCATCTCCTCGTCTTGCTCTTTCAATAGCTTCTGTCATCGCTTCCGCTACTTTTACTGGATTCATTCCGTCAACTGGTCCGCAAGGCATCTCGTAGCCTAATCCCAATTTCCATATATCAGTATGGTTTGCAGTTCTTTCTACAGAGGTTCCCATCGCGTAACCGTTATTTTCAACGATAAAAACGACTGGTAATTTCCATAACATTGCCATGTTAAAGGCTTCGTGCAAAGAACCTTGGCGAGCTGCGCCATCACCAAAGTAGGTCAACGTCACTGCGCCTGTTTCAAAATATTTATCTGCAAAAGCTAATCCTGCTCCTACAGGAATTTGTCCTCCTACAATTCCATGACCACCATAAAAACGGTGCTCCTTGGAGAAAATATGCATGGAACCACCCATTCCTTTGGAAGTTCCTGTAACTTTTCCTAAAAGTTCAGCCATTACACGTTTTGGGTCTACACCCATTCCTATAGGCTGAACGTGATTCCTGTAAGCAGTAATCATTCTATCTTTTGTTAAGTCCATTGCGTGCAACGCACCTGCAAGTACTGCTTCTTGCCCATTATATAGATGTAAAAAGCCTCTGACTTTTTGTTGTATGTATAATGCCGCAAGCTTGTCCTCAAACTTTCTCCAAAGCAGCATGTCTTCATACCACTTTAAATATACTTCTTGTGTAACTTCTTTCATCTCAATTGTTCTTTTGCTAAAGTTTTTATTGCATTTTCAACTAGTACCTATAACGCAAAAAAGTCACCTCACACAAATTTGCGAGTTGCAAAAATAAGACATTCCATCTAAGGAGTAAAATTAAAAGGATCTTTTTTGTTTTTTTTACAAGAAGTTTTTATCGAACATAAAAGGCAGTAAGTTTTTAAGCGAATCTGATTTATATATGTCACCTATTTCTCCCATGAAATAGATTTCTATTGGAGTTTCTTGCCGAGTCTCATATTCGGCGATTGATTGTCTGCATGCACCGCATGGAGGGATGGGGGCTATTGTTTTATTGGAGTCGGAAGCCGCAGTGATAACCATTTTTAAAATTTTTGCGTCAGGATAAATAGCTCCGGCTTGAAAAATAGCGACACGTTCAGCACAGAGCCCTGAAGGATATGCCGCGTTCTCTTGGTTTGAGCCTAAAACAGTTTGTCCATTGTCTAATAAGAGAGCGGTGCCTACTCGGAATTTTGAATAAGGTGCATATGCTTTTTTTCTTACAGCGACGGCCTGTTCCATCATGTTCTGGATATCAGCAGGTAATTCTTGAAGTGAGCCAAATGCTGAAAATTGGCTAGTGATAGAAATTGTTTTCATTGATTTTTTAAGAAAAAAAATCCAAATTTCATAGTGTTGAAATTTGGATCGTTAATGTGATTTTAGATGTCGCTAATATACATCATATTTGTCACCAAAATTAAAAGTAAGAGAAAAACGTAGTGTATTCTCCAAAGGATTTCTAACTTGTGAAGCTGAAAATAGATAAGAGACGTCCACTTTAACTACATTGTACTTAAATCCAGCTCCTAAAGAGAGAAATTGTCTCGCGCCTTTTAGTGGGCTTTCATGAAAATAACCCATGCGCACTGCAAAAGAGTCTTGATATGAATATTCAGCCCCTAAAGCATAAGTTACTTCTTTAGTTTCTTCGCTAAAACCGCCTGTCGCATCTCCAAATGATTTAAATACACCGGAAACCCATCCAATAGAGCGGTAATTATCTAAATTTTGTCTTCTTTCTTCAGGAGTAATTGTTCCGTTCCCGTCTAAATCAGGATTTTGGGGTGTTGGAACTAATAATTTGTTGAATTCTAGATTTACTGCGACTTTATTATAATCATCTAAAATAAAATCAAATCCTGCACCTACTTTTAAATTAGCTGGTAGAAAGTTCGTACTTATGTCGTTGTTGTCGTAACTGATTTTTGGGCCCAAATTTTGAATGTTAAATCCAGCTCTCCAGCGGCCATTAAATTCATTGTATGCTAGTTCCTCTGACTGGTAAAATCCGGCAACATCAATGGCAAATGAATTAGCTGCAGATGCATCTCCAGTATCAGTGATTACTTTTAGATTAGAACGGATGTACCTTCCGGCTACCGCCATGGAGAATGTTTCACTTAATTTTAAGGAGTATGAACCGTCGATTGCGAATTCATTAGGAGATACGGTTCGAAATTGCTCATTTGCCTCTCCAGTTTGACGTAATTCAATTTCTCCAAAACCAAAATAACGAAGACTACCTGCAAAAGCACTTCTTTCACTTATTTTGTTGTAGTATGTTACTTGTCCAAGAGAGATGTCATTTGCTAAATTAGTAAGATATGGAGTGTAGCTTATTGAAACACCTTGTTTGTCCGTTGCAAAGGCATATTTTGCGGGGTTCCATTGTTGCGAAAAAGCATCTGCTGAAGTGGCTACTCCTATGTCTGCCATACCTGCGGCTCTGGCGTCAGCCGAGACCAATAGAAAAGGAACAGCAGTAGTTATTACTCTATCTTGAGCGTTTGCAAAAGACACGGTTAGTAAGCAGCTTGTAAAAAGTAGTAATTTTCTCATTTTGGTTTAAATATTCATTGTTCAAATATAGTATATTATTAAAGTATTACAAGTTTTTCAAACTTTTCTGCTCTTTTATTGGTTAGGGTAGATTTGACAGTTAGTTTATATATATATACTCCTTTTCCTATTTTATTGCCAAAATCATCTTTACCGTCCCAAGTGATCTCTTTTGATAAAAATCCTTCTGTTGAAATAATTTGATTTTTTATCCAGACCACTTTACCTGTAATTGTCATAACTTGTATTTGTACCATTAATGGTTCAAAAGGCCTATTATGGGTAAACCAAAATTCAGTATAATTAACAAATGGATTAGGGTAATTTAATACATGTGTCAACGTAATAGATTCGTCGCCAACGACAACAAACTGGATTTCAGTAGTGATGGGGTTATTATAAACGTCCCACGCTTTAAAAGTAATAGTATGTAGGCCAGCTGCTAAATTACGCAGAGGAAATCGGAGAGTTCCTTTAGTGTAATCATCTAGGTTTGTTTGATAGTAATCGTTTAATAGGTAGGGATTACTTACGTCCCCGTCTAGAATTGCCACAATATCATGTCCGATTCCACTAGCGGTGTTGATTCCGTTTTCATCTTCGAGAAAAGCCAGTAGAAATGGAGATGTGTTTGTTATACCGCCAGAAACAAAAGTCTCATCGTTCATATATAACTTAACTTTTGGGGGGATATTGTCCTCCTCTGCATTTTTATTAATGCCGCCAATTTGGATACTTGTGTCAAAACCAGTTTCGTTTTCCAACGTCTGGTCTTTTTTAGCATAGAAACTGATTCTTCCGTCAGCTAGAGGAATTCGAATATCTCTAGGAACTACAAAACTAAATTCAAATAAGCCATTGGCAATAGAGGCATTACCTCTAAAAATCGTTTCGCCAAGGGTGTCAAAATTTATAGCCGGACTATTACCGTCATTATTTAATGTCGTTCTGGGGACGGTCTTGTCGAATATTGTAGTGGATACAGCACCGTTGTAATTTGTTAGCACCATATCGTTTTCATCGGTTATTTCTCCACTTACTTTCATGCGGGCCAGCGACTTGAAGTCATCTGTAGTTTGCGATACTAGGACATCGTTTACCTTTGTAAGTTTTATTTTGGGCTTGGGTATCGCCAGCATTAAGGCGGGGTCACCTAAATAGAAAACTACATTTGTAGCGCTGTTTGGATTGTTGTTTTTTGATATTCGTAAAGCTTCAGCAATAGAGGTATATTGGCTAGAGCCAAAAGAGAATAGTTCTTCGGAGAATGCATCATTAAAATTCTCAGCGCTAAACTGTCCGATGGAACGAATTGTAGTGATCATGGCAATTGCGCCACCTTTTGGATTCCAATAGGTATATTCACCAGCTGTTGGTCTTGAAGGATTGTCAAAACGGGAGAATTCGCAGGTGATGGTTATAAATAGGGGATATCTATATTGGTTGCTTAAATTTTGGCCATCTGATTTTTCCCAAATACGTTCTGCTGATAATCCGTCCTCGCCTCCGTGTCCTAAATAATTGAATACTAAAGCGCCTTTTTCGAATGCATCAAACAAATCTGTTCTTGCTTTGGGATATCGAAAACCTCCGGCGGATGCTTCTTGAACATAGGAATCTAAAATAATTTTATTGATATTAAAAAACGGTTTGTGGGTCGTGATTTTATCCGCTAATTGGTTTTGTCTGCTTTGCAAATTGGCATCAGAAACCTGATCTGAATCATCGCTAATTATTACAAAATTGTTTCTCCAGCTTCCGTACGATTTTATGTCATGGTATTCAATCACCTTATTTACCATTTCTTCCGCTTGCTGTGGATTATTTACAATCATTCTCCCAATGGCAATATCGATACCTCCAAAAAAAGAAACTATATTTCCTTCACTACTATCCATCAGTCCGTAAAAATCATCAGATGCAAAAGAAGCTTCTCCGGTTGTACTGCTGTTGAGCGCCTGGTATATAGGTACAATATTCGTATTGTTTACAGTTCTATTTTTGTAGTCATAGGAAGCGTCTCCAAAAAGGTTGACGTATTTTATTCTTTTCGAGGGAGTAGAGGCGTTTTCATAAATATATTTTATACAATTTCTAATGGCTGCGATATCTTGTTTTCCTGAAGAAAACTCTAGGTATATTGATTCTGTCGTAATGACTCTAACATTCAGCTTTGAATAAGATCGGTGAAAATCAGCTAATTTTGTAGCTTGTGTAATTAAAGAATTTGGTGTGATAATTACATAGTCAATATCTTCAAATTGAGTTTGATTCCCCTTGAAAATCGTACCTTTTATGTTCTGATTAGTTACTTTAGATTTGTTCTCTTTTAATGGAGTGTAGTAGTCGGAAGGGTCAATAGCGACATATTTGCGTAGTTCTCCTAAATTTGCTTTGAAGGAAAAAGTTGACCGATTTGTGTTTTCAATCTTACTTACATTGTATAGGTCTGTGATATCCCAAACTTGATTAATTTTCTCTGCATTGGAAAGCGTATAATTTACTATGCCTAAGCTCTTAGTTGAAGCATCATTTTGAAAATTAAATTGTTTTCCATAACCTTGAAGTTTTCTTTTGGCTGTTAGTTCGATTTTGTCTAGAAAACCTTTTGAGCCCGGCACACCGTTATTATTGTAGGATAGTTTTAACTTTATAAGTTCGGACCCGGTAAAAGAGGTGTTGTTTGGTAAAAAGCCAAGATTAAATTCAGTGTCTGAATTGGTGTTTATTGCAGGAAAGGATATGTTACCAATAGTTTGTCCACTGGAAGTAATCTGAAAAGAAGTCGCGGTATAAGCTGCAGCAGCTGCAGTTATTTTAATTTTCACGGGGGTTGATACGTCTATGTTTGGAAAATTAAATTGAAACTCTTGATCTTGCTTGATATCAAAAGACTCACCAAACCATTGTCTGCCCAGTTTAGCAATATTTATTAAATCCAATTCATGGAACTGATGATCATCAAAAGTAGTTACGCTTATGGCGTTGCCACCATTGGGTTGGTTTATTTCCTTAATCCTTTTTCCGTCACCGCCTGCGGTAGTGACATAATAGTAAGATTTATTGTCATACAAATTATTGTACGTTTGACTTTCCATATTGTAAGTATCGAGACCTTCAGCATAGAATAAGATATAATCTTCGTTATCAAAGCTACCATCGTTTTCTCCGATAAGTTGTATTGCATTTTCGATTAAATCTGAAGGGTAATAAATGTCATTTGACAACGGTAGCATTTTTCCTCCGTTTCCAAAAATTTTTATCTTTTTAGGATTGGTAGTATTCAAGTTTATTCCTATTTCTTGTAGAAAGCTCTTGGAGATTTTATAAACGCCAGATTTTTCAATATAAAAACGATACCACTCTCCGGTGGTCAAAACAGAGTTGGAGCGCGCGTTTGCTACTTTGTTCGATTGTGAGGATTTAGCGTTTGTGGTATTGATGCGGTAAGAAAAAGATTTGACTCTTTTAAAGCCATATTCATCCTGCACAATGGGGGACAAACTAAGGAATGATTGTATGACCCCTCTTGATTGCGTATTTCTTAAAGAAGGGACTATTTGTTTTGGGATGTTTTCAGGTGCTAAATCTCCTAGCTGCGCAGTGGTAATAGGTTCGTAAATCACATTAGTTATCTGGGTGCTGTTATCGTTAGAATAGACAGGTGTCGTCAGCTCTAAGATATATGTAAGTTTTTTTTTAGATGGATCGTACTGATAGCAGTTGCCTGTGAATTGCGGGATATTTAATGCAGAAGTTCCAGCTGAAACAGCTTTTTTTTCTACCCACACAATGGTTGCTGTGCCTGTAGTCTGTCCATGTGACAGATAAGAAATGAGAAATAAACTATATAGGATTAGTTTTTGCATTAATGGGTTCAATCGTTATTTGATATCTTGAGTAAAAATATATCTTTTAGTAGAAAAACAAATAATAAATAGTATAAATTTGCGTTTAATCTATATAATTCGTTTTATGTTAATTAACAGAATAAATTTATTCAAAACGGTGTTGCCGGTTAATTGTTTAATTATTACATTGCATCACGTAAATTATTACCTTTAAATGAGTATGAAAGTAAATAGAATTATAGCCTTGCGATTGATGCTATCAGTGGCAATGATTATCGGTTTTGCAAGTTGCAGTAAAAAATCAAGTTCAAACAGTGCATCAAGGGCTACTGGCTGGAACGTCCCTAGTAAAAAAGCATCTAGTAGTAAAAAACAAGTAGCTGGACCTGGATTGATTTTTGTGGAGGGAGGAACTTTTACAATGGGTAAAGTACAGGACGATGTTATGCATGATTGGAACAATACTCCAACACAGCAGCATGTTCAATCCTTCTATATGGATGAAACAGAGGTTACTAATTTTATGTACTTAGAGTATTTAGATTGGTTGAAAAATGTGTTCCCGCCCACTGAGGAAAGTTATAAATATATTTATGAAGGTGCTTCACCTGATACTTTAGTTTGGAGAAATAGATTGGGTTATAACGAAACCATGACTAACAACTACTTAAGACATCCTGCATATGCGAGTTACCCTGTTGTTGGTGTAAACTGGATTCAAGCTGTAGAGTTCAGTAAATGGAGAACAGATCGTGTAAATGAAGCTATTCTTGAAAAAAACGGATATTTAAAAAAAGGTGCTAAAACAAATGATGTCTCCGCTGAAAGTTCTTTTAGTACGGAAACCTATTTGAAGGCCCCTACCATGACTTATGGAGGAGATGAAGAAATTGTTTTAAAAGGAGGAGCAAAAAAAAGCGTTAAAGCAGGAAAAGACGGTAAAGTAGTTGAGCAAAAAAATGTTTATGCACAGCGTTCGTCAGGTCTTATTTTACCAGAGTACAGACTTCCTACGGAAGCAGAATGGGAATATGCAGCTGCAGCTGATGCAGGTCAAAGAGAGTATAATATTTACAAGGGGCAGAAGAAATACCCTTGGGCAGGTAGCTATACTCGTTCTGGGAAAAGACAAAGTAAGGGGGATCAGTTAGCTAACTTTAAACAAGGTAATGGTGATTACGGTGGGATTGCAGGTTGGTCTGATGATGGAGCTGATATTACCAATGCGGTTAAAAAATATCCAGCAAACGATTTTGGTCTGTACGATATGGCTGGGAACGTAGCGGAATGGGTTGCCGATGTTTACAGACCTATTATAGATAACGAATCAAATGATTTCAACTATTTTAGAGGAAACCGTTATACAAAAAATAAGATTGGTGCAGATGGTAAAGTGGAAATCGTCACTTTAGAGACAATGGAAAAAGACACTTTAAGTAATGGGAAAATTATAGTAAGAACTTTTCCTGGTCAAATCGCACAAGTTCCTGTTGATGAAAACGAAACATACCTAAGACAAAATTTTGATAAGAGTAATAACATTAACTATCGGGACGGTGACAAACAGTCTTCTAAATATTATGATTTTGGTTCTTCTGAATCTGACAAACTTAAGGCGGATAAACAGATGTATAATTCGCCTAAACATAACGTAACAACGGATAGTTTAGGATTGATGGTTAGAAAATACGATAGATCAAGCAAGAGAACAACTTTAATAAATGATCATGTACGAGTTTATAAGGGAGGTTCTTGGAGAGACAGGGCGTATTGGCTAGATCCTGCTCAAAGAAGGTATTTTCCACAAGATATGGCTACTGATTATATTGGGTTTAGATGTGCAATGTCAAGAGTCGGTCCGAAATCTAACGGAAGGAAAACACCGAGGAATTAGTTTTTATAAAATAACAATCAAAGCCCTTTCATTAGGGCTTTTTTTATAATCGTTTTTAAATGGATATAGCTAGAATTCATAGTTTGTATATAAACTGTAAATCAGTTTCGATTGATACACGTAAAATAGAATTAAATTCATTTTTTGTTGCTTTAAAAGGCGATCGTTTCGATGCTAATACTTTTGCAGCAGAAGCCCTAGGGAAAGGAGCGTCTTATGTTATAATTGATGATGAGAATTATTATATTGACGAAAGAACAATCTTGGTTGAAGATAGTTTATCAGCCTTGCAAGAATTAGCAAAATTCCATAGAAGATATCTAAATCTGCCTATTATTGCGCTTACTGGAAGTAATGGAAAAACCACGACCAAAGAGTTAATTCATATCGTTCTTTCCAAAAAACATAGGACAAAAGCAACAGTGGGTAATCTCAATAATCATATTGGAGTGCCCTTGACGTTATTATCCTTCACATCAGAAACAGAAATAGGAATTGTGGAAATGGGTGCCAATCATAAAAAGGAAATTGAATTTCTTTGCGAAATTGCACAACCTGACTATGGATACATTACAAACTTTGGTAAAGCACATTTAGAAGGATTCGGAGGTGTTTTAGGTGTAATTGAAGGTAAAAGTGAAATGTATAAGTATTTGTCTCAAAATGATAAATTTGTTTTTGTAAACCTTGATGATACAATTCAAATTGAAAAAACGAAGAGTTTAAAATCATTTTCGTTTGGTGTTAACAGGGGTGATGCAGATGTATCTATTACATCAATTAAAGCAAATCCGTTTGTTGAAATTCATTATTCCAATATTACAATTTTATCGCATTTAATAGGGCTTTATAACGCGAGTAATCTATATGCAGCAATCACTATAGGTACCTACTTTGAAGTGGAGGATTTATCTATTAAAGAGGCTTTAGAGAGTTATATTCCAGAGAACAATAGGTCGCAACTATTAACCAAGGGTTCTAATGATATTATTCTGGATGCTTATAATGCGAATCCAAGTAGTATGACGGTAGCCATTGAAAATTTTATTCAAATACAGGGACTGAATAAAATAATGATTTTAGGAGATATGTTTGAATTAGGTTCGGAAAGTAAAAAAGAGCATCAGCAAATTGTCGACTCCCTATTGAAGGTGAAAAGTGTACAATGTTTTTTTATCGGTACGATGTTTTATTCAAGTAGGGTCAGTAATCCACAATTTCAATTTTATGAATCATTTGATTCCTTTTTAGTTTATCTAGAGGGCTTGACTATAAACAGCACGACGATACTTATTAAAGGGTCCAGAGGAATGGCATTGGAGAGAGTGTTAGACTATTTGTCGTAAAGGTGAATTTTTGAAGATTAAAAAAAACCATCGAATATAATCCGATGGTTTTTTTTGTTACTTATTTTTAGTAAAATTAAAGCTGTTTTGCGGACGATTCTGAGTTTAAGCCTTAAATCCTTTTTTATACCCAATTAATGCAGCTACTTCGAAGTGACTTTTTTAGGTTTATAGTCCTGATTGTCGTCCTCTTGTTTCTACGCTTGTTTAGTACTTCTCAGTGTTGATAATGAATTTTTATCTATCAACAGTGCTACTAGTATATTATTTTGATTCTGAATTACGGTTCGTTTAATTAGAGAGGAAGAAAACCCTATGTAGCAACTAATTTTAGACTGACTAAATACAACTGCCTCTAATTTTGATAAAAAACGCTCAAGGTATGGAGAAGTTTTGTTCGCAATGAGGGTTTGCTCCTATCGCCCCTCCGATAGAATCGGAAGGATCAGAACCTAAATTTTGGTATTAATTAAAGATTTTATTTTGTTTCTATTCTTGCCGCTTTTTATTTGCAATTTTCCTTTTATTGCGGCTGTTTTTGTAGAAAACTCTTCGGTGTAGGTGATCTGCCAATCCTTCAAACTTTCTGTAGTCCCTTACTTATTTGATTCTGATGAAGTGGTCTTGATTGTAGATTTACTGTATGCTATCTAAATACAATATTCGATAAAAAGCAGGGGTATAAAAAAAACTCCATTATTTCTAATGGAGTTTTTTGTGGGCAATGAGGGGTTCGAACCCCCGACCCCCTCGGTGTAAACGAGGTGCTCTGAACCAGCTGAGCTAATTGCCCTTTTACAATTTTGTTACTTTCGTTTCTTCATTGCGAGTGCAAATATAAGTCTCTTTTTTAGATATACAAGCAAAAAATAAAAATAATTACAATATTTCTGCAACCACAAAGGTGCTGCCGCCAATATATATCAAGTCACTATCCTTACATGTTTCAAGGGCTTTTTGGTAAGCTGTTGTAATTGAATTGTATACTGCTCCTGTTAGGCCGTTTGCTCTTGCTTTGTCGGCTAAGATTGTTGCGTCTAATCCTCTTGGATTATTTGGCTTTGAGAAGTAGTAAATAGCATTCCTCGGGAATAATGGTAGTATTTCTTCTAAATCTTTATCGTTCACTACGCCTAAAACGATATGCAGCTGTTCAAATTCTTGTTTTTGAATTTGATTCAAAACAACTTCGAGTCCGTGTCTATTGTGTGCGGTATCGCAAATGATTTTCGGGGAAGCGCCCAGCTGTTGCCATCTCCCTTGAAGTCCAGTATTTTTTACCACATTTAAAAGACCAGTTTTAATATGATCCCTAGTGATTATAAATTCTTCTTGTGTGTTTAGTATTTCAATAGTTTGTAAAACAGTTTTCTGATTGTAAACTTGGTAATCCCCTGTTAAATCAGACGGGTGATTTTCTGATATCAATTCTGAAGCAAAATATATTGCTGAGCTTTTTTCTGTGGCTTTAGCTGTAAAAACAGCTTTAGTTTCTGGAGTGTATTCTCCAATAACTACAGGAATATTGAGTTTTGTAATACCTGCCTTTTCTCCAGCGATAGCTTCAATTGTGTTTCCGAGAAATTGTGTGTGGTCTAAACCAATATTGGTAATTACGGATACTAATGGGGTGATTATGTTTGTTGCATCTAAGCGGCCACCCATTCCAACTTCTATAATTGCGATATCCACTTTTTCTTTTGCGAAGTAATCAAAGGCCATTCCAACACTCATTTCGAAGAAACTAATATCATTCGATTGAAAAAAAGATTTGTTGTCATTTATAAAATCACAAACGAAATTTTCTGTAATATCAGTACCATTTATTTTAATGCGCTCCCTGAAATCTTTTAGATGTGGAGACGTATACAAGCCTACTTTATAGCCCGCTTCTTGAAGTACAGATGCTAACATATGGGAAGTAGATCCTTTGCCATTTGTGCCAGCAACATGAACGCATTTTACTTTTTTATGTGGATTGCTAAGATGGTCTACTAGTAAGTGCGTATTAGTTAGGTCCTTCTTATAGGCAGACGCACCTTGAAGTTGATACATAGGAAGCTGGTTAAACATCCAATCCGTGGTTTCTTGATAATTCATTTTATTCAGTATTGTTTTTTTATACTTGTGAGTGTGGCGATTTATTAAAATAAATTATTCTCCTAATTTGAAATTAACCGTAATAAAGCCAATTTGCGTCTCAGGAGCACCGGCATCGGGTTGCCATCTGTACTTCCGGGCTGTTGCCAATGCTGGTTCTACCAAGCAGGGATTCGTATTTGTTGTTCCCTTAGTATATTTAGCAGCAATAACATTTCCGGTTCTGTTTACTGTTATTTGTACTACGACAGTACCAAACTCATTGCATTTCTGTACCTCTTTTCCTCTTGAACTAATGCTGCGTCCATTTAAGCCCCATCCGCTGCCATTCCCTCTCCCATTCCCGGATCCATAGTAACTGTTAGCATAGGGGTCACCATTTAAACTACCTTTATCGCCTGCTATATTGTCATTCCCTTCTCCTCCTTTTGCCTTTCCATTTAATTTTGGTCCGTTCAAGATGCTCGATAGTGCATCAGAGGTGCTTTTTGAAGGTTGTGGATTTTCTTTTGTTGTTGGTTTAACTTCTTCCTTTGCCGTTTCTTTTGAAGGTTGTTGTTTTTTGGTTTGCTTTATGACAACAGCCTCTTCAATATCCTGCGAAAGAATATCCTGATTACTTGCTGCTATTTGCTCTGCCGTAGTTGTTATCGGTGCAGATTGGACCGGTTCTGTCGGCTGAATTTTTCCAGATCCAAACTCCGTCGTTCCAAAGTTTATGGCAATTCCATTTTCAGGAGGTGGATCTAAAGAAGTTAATCCTAAGTAAAAGAACAAAACAAATAGAATCACAAAAATAACTGATGTGATTGCAAATGACTTTTTTTCTTCTTTTGTTTCTAAATATTTCATGTAGGATAAATCTTTTTTTGAAGGACAAGTAGTTTTACTTAGGCCGTACTGCTAAAACAACTTTGATTTGGTTTCGATTTGCAATATCTAAGACGTTGACTGCCTTTTCGATTGGCACACCTTCTTCAGCCCTTAAAATAATTGCCCTAGTCTTATCATTCGCTAACATCGCTAGCAACTTTGATTCCAATTCGTTTTCTGAAACAGGTTCTTTATCAATAAAAAATTGCAATTCTTTATTTATACTCACTGCGATATTTTTATTACTGTCTGTTTTTCCTTTTGCTTTTGGTAGCACTAGGTCTAAGGCATTGGTAGTTACCATAGTTGATGTCAGCATAAAAAATATGAGTAATAGGAAAACAATATCGGTCATAGATGACATATTGAATTCTGCACTAACTTTATTTCTTCCTCTTAAATTCATAATTATGCTGGGTCGTTTAGTAAGTCTAAAAAGTCAACTGCATTGGCTTCCATTTGGTGAACAATTTTGTCCGTCTTTACAACCAAATGATTGTATCCAACATAGGCTATAATTCCAACGACCAAACCAACAACTGTTGTCGTCATTGCGGTATAAATACCTTCTGACAGTGCGCCAACTTCTATTTGTCCACCAGCAGTAGCCATCTTATGAAAAGCCTGAATCATTCCCACCACTGTCCCTAGGAAACCAGTCATCGGTCCTGCTCCGGAAATCGTAGCCAGCATACTTACGTTCTTTTCAAGTTTATATATTTCCAATTTGCCGGCGTTTTCAATCGCCGTATTGATATCCTCAAGAGGCTTACCAATTCTTGATATCCCTTTCTCAATTAATCTAGCAACAGGAGATTTTGAATGGGCGCATGCTATTTTTGCGTTGTCAATGCGACCGTTTTTGATGTTTTCTCTTATTTGGCCCATGAAGTTAACGTCGATTTTTGATGCAGCATTGATTGCCATTAAGCGCTCAAAGTATAAATAAAGTGCAACAAAAAACATTAAAAATAGCGAGGCCATGATAATGTTACCTGCTAATCCTCCGCTTGTTAGTAATTCGACAATGGATAATGTCTTCTCAACTGGAACTACTTCGGCTAAATTTTCTTGTGCAACGGATAGGGAATCCGTTTGTAGCAATATACTCATACAACTTTTTCTTTATTATGAAACGCTAATATATTATAAAAATTGTTACTTTTTTAGATTAATGTCCCAAACAACTATTAAATAAGAAGGGGAGAAGTAAGGCAATAAAAAAGAAGGATTGAGTTTAAGATAAAAAGAATCAGTTCGACGAATTCGCGTTTTGGAC
Source organism: Flavobacterium sp. (assembly GCA_047636275.1). Lineage (GTDB taxonomy): Bacteria > Bacteroidota > Bacteroidia > Flavobacteriales > Flavobacteriaceae > Flavobacterium. Next base: position 22,426 of record JBLIKD010000005.1, read on the forward strand.
GGATTTCATCGAACTGATTTCAGAGGCCGATTTTAAACTAAATTGGAATGAAAGGATTGTAAATTTATATCGCGCTTACACCAATTGTTTTAAAGCGATTTCAAAAGCAGTAGCGCTAATATTGGTCTTAGAATTGTTTAAATCATATGCTTTCAGAATTGCTTTTTTTATAATTTCTGAGGTATCGTGAAAAATTGCTTCGTCTGTCATTTGTACTTTTTTCTCCATGAAGTAAGCAAATACACGCGCCATACCACAATTAGATATAAAGTCGGGGATCAAGCTTACTTTGTGGTCTACATCTTCCATGATTGGCCCAAAAAAGATTTCTTTATCAGCAAAAGGAACATTGGCGCCACAAGAAATTACTTCAAGTCCATTGGCGATTAAGCTATCAATTTGAGATTGAGCAACTAATCTTGATGCAGCGCAAGGAGTAAAAATCTCAGCACCTATTGTCCATATTTTTTGATTTATTTCTTCAAAAGGAATCATGTTTTCGGCAACTAATGTGTTGCCGTCTTTCGCAAGGAACAACGCTCTTATTTCTTCAAAAGTAAAGCCATTTTCGTTTAATAAACCTCCATCTCTGTCGATTATACCGATAACTTTTGCGCCCATTTCAGCCAAGTAGAAAGCGGCGGCTGAGCCTACATTCCCAAAACCTTGCACAATTGCTTTTTTTCCTTTTACATTACCTCCGTAAGTTTCGTAATAATGACGCACCGCTTCAGCAACACCGTAACCGGTAATCATGTCTGCAATAGTATATTTTCTAGAAACGTCTGGAGAGAACTTCGGGTTTTCGATTACTTTAACCACACCTTGACGTAATTGACCGATTCTATTAATTTTGTCGGCTTCAGTAGGCTTGAAGTGGCCATTAAAGACTCCTTCTTGCGGATGCCATACACCACATTCTTCTGTCATGGGGATAACTTCATGGATTTCATCCACGTTTAAATCGCCACCTGTTCCGTAATAACTTTTCAATAATGGAGATACCGCTTTGTACCAACGTTGCAAAACGCCTTTTTTTCTAGGGTCATTAGGATCAAAATTAATTCCGGATTTTGCACCGCCAATAGCTGGACCAGATACCGTAAATTTCACCTCCATTGTTTTTGCTAATGATAAAACTTCATTGATGTCTAGTCCTTTTCTCATTCTGGTTCCACCTCCGGCAGCTCCACCACGAAGAGAGTTGATAACAGTCCAGCCTTCGGCATCTGTTTCGGCATCTTTCCAATTAAAAACTATTACAGGCTCTTTATTTTCGAATTTCTTTAATAAATCTTTCATTTATTGCGATATGTTTAATTTTGACAAATGTAAAAAATAGTATTATGTGAATTGTGTGTTTGGGATATTATTTTGGTTTGTAGATGTATCCGCTACTGTGATCTGTTTTAGCTCCTGTGACACTTGACAGCACATTAGTTTGTCCACGTAATTTCAGGACCCCAAGTAAAGCGAAGATTACTGCTTCTTTAAATTCTAGAATTTTGTTTTCAGGAATTATGATTTTTATCGAAGGCAAATGATATTGTATTCGCTCGATAAGAAAATCGTTGTAAGCTCCTCCTCCAGTAATAAATAGTGTTCCTTTTTTACGGGGTAAGGCTATTGCAATTTGCAAAGCAATATGTTCGGTGAAGGTTCTCATCTTATCAGCTATGTCGATTTCAAAGGACTCTATAATCGGGATTACTGTTTGTTTTACAAATTCAAAACCAAGCGATTTTGGATGTGTTTGTTGATAAAAATCAAGATTATTTAACTCATTCAACAAAGAGTTATTAATTAGACCGGTTTTTGAGATTTTCCCTTTATCATCATAATCGAATCCCAATTGATTTGAGTAGAAATTTAATACCGTATTTACTGGTGAAATATCAAAGGCAATTCTGTTTTCTTTTTCTTCAAATGATACATTAGAAAAACCACCTAAATTCATGCAATAGTCATATTCAGCAAATAAAATACGGTCGCCTATGGGAACGAGAGGGGCGCCTTGTCCTCCTAGCAATACATCTTGCACTCTAAAATCGCAGACTACGGTTTGCCCTAGTAGGTCTGAAAGTATAGGTAAATTTCCAATTTGAAGAGTAATACCTTTTATGGGTTGGTGCAGTATCGTGTGTCCGTGGGAGCAAACGGCTTGAATATTTTGGATTTTATGGCGCGTTATAAAACTAGAAATAATGGAAGCAAGAAAAGAGGTGTATTCGTGATTTAATTCTTTCAGCTCAGTTTCAGAAAAGTCTACTGCTATTTTTAGTGTGTTTACCCAGGTTAAATCATACGTAATAGTCTCTTGTTCAATAATATGAAAGGTCCATGTCTTGTTTTTTATACAAAATTGAATGTGTGCTACATCAACTCCATCCAGAGAAGTCCCTGACATCACTCCGATAACGTTATAGTGTTCTTCTTTCATTGTCCAAAATTACAAATCAAAATTGATAATTTCACAAGAAAAAAGTATCTTTGACCACTTGTTCTTAACAAAAAGCAGGGTAAAGCAGACAACACACAATAATCATCAATTCTAATCCCGAAGATAGTACAAAAAAACAGCTTGAGTTTAATTGTAAATGTGCTGTTTTGAATGTCCTCTTTTGGTTATGGAATTAAATAAATTAATAAAAGAAATATAGTTATGGATTTTAATTTAACAGAAGAGCAGTTAATGATTCAACAAGCCGCTAGAGATTTTGCTCAAAGTGAATTGTTGCCTGGGGTAATTGAAAGAGATGAATTTTCAAAGTTCCCCACAGAGCAGGTCAAAAAAATGGCAGAGCTTGGTTTTATGGGAATGATGGTTGATCCTAAATACGGAGGTTCTGGATTGGATAGTGTTTCTTATGTTTTGGCAATTACTGAAATATCTAAAATTGATGCGTCAACAGCAGTTATTATGTCTGTAAATAATTCATTAGTGTGTGCGGGATTAGAAAAGTACTGTAACGAAGAGCAGAAAATGAAGTATTTAGTTCCTCTTGCGAAGGGAGAAGTAATTGGTGCTTTTTGTCTATCAGAGCCAGAGGCCGGTTCAGATGCTACTTCTCAAAAAACTACTGCTATCGATAAAGGAGACCATTACTTGCTAAACGGTACTAAGAACTGGATTACTAATGGCTCGTCAGCCTCTACTTACATCGTAATTGCCCAAACGGATATCGAGAAAGGTCATAAAGGAATTAACGCTTTTATAGTTGAAAAAGGTTGGTCTGGCTTTGATATCGGGGTAAAAGAAAAGAAAATGGGAATTCGCGGATCGGATACGCATTCTTTAATGTTTTCCGATGTGAAAGTACCAAAAGAAAATAGAATTGGAGAAGATGGTTTTGGTTTCAATTTTGCTATGGGCGTTTTAAACGGAGGTAGAATTGGTATTGCATCCCAGGCATTAGGGATAGCAACTGGAGCTTATGAATTAGCATTGAAATATTCGCAAGAGCGTAAAGCTTTTGGAAAAGAAATTTTTAAACACCAAGCTATTGCATTTAAATTAGCTGATATGGCTACGCAAATCATGGCAGCCAAAATGTTATGCCTTAAAGCAGCCTGTGAAAAAGATCAGGGAATTGATATTGCTCAGTCCGGTGCTATGGCAAAGTTATTTGCTTCTCAAACAGCTATGGATACAACAATTGAAGCGGTTCAAATTCATGGTGGTAATGGGTACGTAGCAGAATATCATGTAGAGCGTATGATGCGCGATGCAAAAATCACTCAAATATATGAGGGAACTTCAGAAATACAACGCATTGTAATTTCGAGAACTTTAGTTTCCTAGTAGCTAGAAAAATAATAGATTAAAAATCATTAAGAGATTAAGAAGTTAGGTCATATTATGAACTAATATCACTTAATTTCTTAATGATTTTTTTATTTTAAAGGCAGCAGCACACCTACTATGAATATAGCTAGTTCTTTGTAAGGTTTTAGATATTGTGGTTTAAAACATGACAAATCATTTTTAGTTGAAGACTAAAGCTACCATTAGGATTCATTGAATTTGAAATAAAAGGAGTTTTGCCCTAGATTATAACTAAAAGTAGTCTTGGGATGAAAGGGCGTTGGAATCAAGCTAAAAAAAATCTTTAATTAAGAAATGGAAGATAGTAAATACGCAAAGTGATTTGTCTAAATCAGCAACTGATGTAGCATCTTTATTGCTTTAAACTAAATTCTTATTATCGCATTAAAACAATGGATAATTACACGGTTAGTTTAGTACTACTTTATACTAGAATGAGAATCGTGCTGGTTTTTATCGATGTGGTTCGCGAGGCAATCTTTACATAGTCATATAGGCGGAAGCCGATAAGCGATATTGAACTTGGAGTATTATAGTATTGATAGCAGTCCACAGCTACCAAAGAATTTAAAATTCACGGCAAAAAAAGATAAGGTAAACTACCTTTCGGTGTTAGAGAGTAATTTGGAATAAACAAAATCTAGAGGTCTCGCTTTTCAAGCTTTCGAAAACGGTAAGACTATTTTCGTAAAAGAAACAAATGGGTTTAACGATAATTTTTTGTCGATTCAATTTTTTTATTGTAGCTTTATTTATGTAATCTGATTCCCAGTATATTAGGTTTAAGTATAAATACAAAATTTCTAATTATTTAGTAATTGTAGTTGCGAACTCTACGAAATATAGAAAACGAAAACAGTTTTACTATCTGTTTTTTATTTAGTTCACGCGTGATGGATTCTTATAAAGAGCAAATGAAAAAATGGCATAACTTAAATTGGAAGAAAAAGTCGTTATCGAAGGATATAGTCCGTCGCATATAATTTATTACATCTATTTTTATTGGAATAATTAGTTTGTTAGGGATATCAATTGATCTGTTGGTACTGATTGGTTTCATTTCATTGTTTTGGGAATTCAAGTGCAAAGCGAAGGAAGAATACTTTTTATCATCGCCATAGTTATGTTTCTCTGTTTTACCGTATCAAAGCAGAAAAAAAGACCGAATTTGCTAAAAGTAAAAATACAAGATGCTTATTTCTTCTATAAAAAATCGTTTAAAAGAACTGGTTGATTTACTCGAGCAGTTGTCAAATGCAGAGTATGCTAAACCATATCTCTCTTTGAGTAGCGCTACCATTGGAGAACATACGAGACATATTGTAGAAATGTTTCAATGTCTTATAAATAATTATGAATCAGGTATAATCAATTATGATAAAAGGGCAAGAAATATAGTGCTGCAGACGGATACCAACTTTGCCATTACTCAAATTTTAAATATTCAGTATTTACTAGAAAAGGAAAACAAAAAAATGGAGTTGCAACAAATTATTAATGATAAAGAAATTGGTATTGACAGTAATTACTTTAGAGAATTACTTTATAACTTGGATCATTGTATTCACCATCAGGCACTAATAAAAGTAGCCGTATTACAAAATAGCACTCTTTTTGTGAATGATAATTTTGGTGTAGCAATTTCCACTATTGAATATAGAAATCGATGTGCACAGTAAGTTTTGTAAAAACCGATACTAAAATTATTATTACGTCAAATCGGGACGAAATGGTAACAAGACCTAGTGCACTAGCTCCTAAAAACTATACTGTAAATGACAAGAGTGTGGTCTATCCGAAAGACCCTAAAGCAGGAGGGACTTGGTATGTAGTTGATGAAAATGGTACGGTACTCGTTCTACTGAATGGAGCTCAGGAAAAGCATCCTATAAAATTAAGTTATAGAAAGAGCCGTGGATTGATTGTTTTGGATCTCATAGGAAATGTGTCTCCTCGGGATTTTTGGAATACGATTGACCTAGATAATATAGAGCCTTTTACCATAGTGTTGTTTCAAGAGCAGTATCTTTTTCAGCTTCGGTGGAATGGAGCTAAAAAAGAAGCAATAGAATTAAGCACAGATAAGAGGCATATTTGGTATTCTTCTACTTTGTACTCCAAGGAAAGTAGAGAGGAATATTCTAGTTTGTTTGAAGCCTTTTTAGCTAGAAATACGAAGTTGTCAGAAGTCGAAATGTATAATTTTCATCGTCATGCTGAAGAAGGAAATCAAGAAAATAGCCTGGTAATCAATAGAAATGGAGAGTTAAAAACGTTCAGTATAACCCAAGCTGTAATCGAACGTAACAAAGTGACTGTCTTTCATTATGATTTGATAGACCAAAAAGAGTTTACTACTTCATTTACCACCATTTAGTCGACACCATTGAAATTACTACTACATAAGATGACGCATTGGGAATATTGGCCTTTTAAGGTTATCTATATTCCTATTTATTTCCTTTGGGCTTTTTATTCTGTGAAAGCAAAATCTTTTTTTTTCTTTAATGCCTCTAATCCAACTTTCAAAAACGGAGGATTTATTATGGTATCGAAAAAAGCAATCTATAATTTGATTCCGCAAAAATATTATCCGAGGACCGAGCTTATTGAAGAGGGGATGGCCGTAGAGGAAATTAAGACAACAATCGAAAAAGCTTTTATTCAGTACCCTTGTTTTGCAAAACCGGATATTGGTTTGCGGGGTTGCGGAGTAAAAAAAATTAATACGGTACAAGAGTTAGAGCAATATGCGATAAGGGCAAATTTTGACTTTCTGGTGCAAGATCTAATTCCGTTTCAAAATGAAGTAGGTATATTTTATGTTCGTTATCCAAATGAAAAAAAAGGTAAAATAACAGGTATTGTTTCTAAAGAATTCCTAATTGTTACTGGAAATGGTCTCGCTTCAATAGAAGAACTACTAAAGTTAAATCCACGTTATGAATTGCAGTTAGAGGTATTAAAGCAAGAATATGGTATTAAGCTGTTAGAAGTTTTACCCAAGGGGGAGAAATTAAACCTTATGCCGTATGGTAATCACAGCAGAGGAGCAAAATTTATAGATGGAAGTCACTGGGTTACTCAAAAGCTGGAAGATACCATCAATGAAATATGTTTACAAATTCCTGGCTTCTTTTTTGGAAGAATGGACGTGATGTACAACTCTTTCGAAGAATTAGAAAATGGAAAAAACTTCTTCATTGTAGAGTTAAATGGAGCTGCGAGCGAACCTACACATATTTATGATCCTAAGCACTCCTTGTTTTTCGCATGGAAAGAATTAGCACAACATATTACGTATATGTATGAAATTAGTGTAGCTAATAATAGACATGGCGTACCCTATTTAAAGCATAGAGCAGGTATGAAAGAATACCGACTGCATATTGAACAAAACAATAAAATTGTTAATTTTTTAATAGGATTAAGTGAGAATGCTAGATCGCAAGTACAATGATGATATCCGAAATGGAGTTCAATCGTAGGCATAAAATAACTACTAGAGTAATTTACAGATGATCAATAAAGAACAATAAATAGCCGCATAGGAGAGCGATTAAGAATATCTTAGCCAATTTTTTGGTGCGCTTTAAAAGAGTTCGATTTCGTTGGAATATATGCGTATTATTAGAGCTGAAATTTACAGATAACTTGGTTTTTACATTTGATTTAATATTTATTTGGAGTCGTTTTAGTGGATGCTTTTTCGATTTATTTCATTCTCATTTTTAAAAAGCGACTGTCTAAAAAGGTAAATTTGCTAAGAATAATGGATGTTCTAGTTGTTTTTTTGTTTTTAGCGTATGCCTTCACTTCTTATTAGAATCAAATGAATACAGGGTCTAATTATCTGCGATACTATATGATGTATGCTCCTTTTTTAATTGGATAGATAGTGAGTGCTATTTATGTTCCTCAATTACTATTCGAGACACGATGAGATTTGTAGTTGAGTAATGGAAATTAAAAATAGACTAAAATTGTATTACGTTGTTGGAATATTGGTAGAGACTTTTGCAAGAATGATGTAATTCACCTTTTTCTTAAATACAATCGATTAAAGTGAAGTATGTTTTTTAAAATAATTAGGTGTTGTTATAATTCCTTTATTTTTCATAATTTTGGTTTGTCTTCAGAGATATAAAGTGATGAAGAAATATATTAAATAATCATATACTTAAATTATGAAAAAAATAATGATGCTGCTTCCTTTCATTCTATTAGGATGTAAACCTAATGCGCGTCTGATTTCAAAACCAATTGACGCAATAGTCAATAAGCCACTTGAGGTTCTGTATACAGTCAAAGAGAATGAAGTGGCTTCAACCTTGAAATATCTTGCTTCAGATGAACTAGAGGGAAGAGAGAGTGGGACAATAGGAATGGAAAAATCTGCAGATTATTTAGTGGAATTTTTTAAAAAGAACAATGTAAAGCCTTATTTTTCTTCTTATCGCGATACGATAAGTAATTTTAAAGGTACCGCATATAATGTTGTCGGATATGTTGAAGGAATTGACCCTGTCTTAAAAAAAGAGTTTTTACTGATTAGTGGTCATTACGATCATATCGGTTTAGCTAAAGAGGGTGTTAATGGAGATTTCATAAATAATGGAGCTAATGACGATGCTTCAGGAACAACTGCAGTAGCTGAAATGGCTAAATACTTTAGTATTTCCAAGTCAAATAAGAGAAGTATTCTTTTTGTATTCTTTGTCGGGGAAGAAAAAGGATTATTAGGATCGAAGCATTTAGCGAAAAAGCTAAAACAGCAAAACTTTAATCTCTATGCACAATTCAATATTGAGATGGTAGGAGTACCAATGAAACGAGATTATCTAGCGTATCTCACTGGTTTTGAAAAATCGAATATGGGCGAAAAAATTAATGAATACACCGGTAAAAATAGCGTTGGTTTTTTGCCTAGAGCGGCCGAATATAAGTTGTTTTACAGATCAGATAACTATTCTTTTTATGATGTTTTCAAGGTGCCGTGTCAGTCAGTAAGCACTTTTGACTTCGAGAATTTCGACTATTATCACCATGTGTCTGATGAATTTAAAGTGATGGATATTGGACATATGACTCATTTCATTCAGGAAATGTTACCAGCAATGACTAAAATGGCTAATTCTCCTATTCAGGAAATTCATATGAATTAGTTGCTGGAGGTACGGTCTGACTCATATCGTAAGATAAAATATAGTAATTATTATTGTTGGGTTGAAAATCTGCGATGATAGTCCATTTTAATTTATTAGTATGCGCTTTGGTCGAGGGGATGTTGATAAAAGTCAAACTCAAAGGGTGTTTTTTTACCATGTGGATTCTTATGAATTCAAAAAAGGAATTAATTAGCCCTTTGTCCCGATATTCTTTAGCAATGCAAATAGGCCTGTATTGAAAAGTATTCGTTACCGTAATGTCAAAATCTAAAAATTTAAGTTGGGGAAACTGTGCCGTGATGTGATTGAAAAGAGGCTATTGACTAAAGAAATCCCAACTTCCGGTAAAGGGGTACGCG
>JBLIKD010000006.1:0-30536 GCA_047636275.1 Flavobacterium sp.
CAAATACACCCTAACGTATATTTCTATATTCAACCCGATATAGCAAGTGCGCCAGTCGCAGGAGCTAATAATTTTTTCCAGCTACGAGATGCTTATTTCGATTTGTCATTTGATACAAAAAAAGAATATCGTGTAAGACTAGGGTAAAGTAAAGTTCCTTTTGGCTTTGAAAATTTGCAATCAAGTCAAAACAGATTGACCTTAGACCGTAATGATGCCTTAAACAGTGCTGTTGCAAATGAAAGAGATCTTGATGCGTTCTTCTACTGGGCGCTTAGTAAAATAAGAGATCGTTTTGCAATGCTCGTTAAAGATGGATACAAGGGTTCAGGTGATTATGGTGTATTTGCATTTGGAGTATACAATGGTCAAACCTCTAATAGGACAAAAGGAAATAGAAATCTGCACATGGTAACCAGAGTGAGTTATCCCTTTGTCATAGGCAGTCAGATCATCGAGCCAGGGATTCAAGCATATACAGGTAAATGGGCTTTTGGAAGCGAAATTTCTTCTGGTGTAACTGTCAAAGACAAACAATATACTATTGATCAGAGAGTAGCGGCGACTTTTGTATGGTATCCAAAACCATTTGGTGTCCAAGCAGAATATAATATTGGTAAAGGACCTCGATATAATAAACTAACAAATTCTGTAGATGCTTCAAATTTAGAAGGAGGTTATGTTACCTTAAACTACAAGTGGGATTTGCCAAAAAATCAATTGCTGTATCCGTATGCTAAATTTCAATATTATGATGGTGGGAAGAAATTTGAAAAAGATGCTAGGAGTTATACGGTGAGAGATTATGAATTAGGGTTGGAATGGCAGCCTTATAAGGCATTTGAATTCACGGCAACTTGGGTCATCGCTGACAGAACTTTTGAAGATAGCGTGCTCAAAAACAATAGACAACAAGGAAATCTATTGAGATTACAAGCTCAGTTCAATTTTTAGAAATATACGATTTCTCAATATAAAAAAAACATCAAAAGCTCTTAGTGAGAATTTGATGTTTTTTTTATTTCAACAGAGATGGAATATGAATTTAACACTGTTTTTATTTAAAAAAGCTTAAATTAGTGATAAAAACTTAGTTTTTAGTAGGTTAATGTTTATGGTTTACTTTAAATTATTGTTCTGTTAACCTTGTCTTAATGTTAAAAGGCTTTGTTAACATTAGTTTTGCGCCCTGATAACACAATCATAACAAATTATTAAAATGAAAAGATTTTTATTAAGTGTCTTGCTAATGTTTACATTACTAACAATGGCACAAGGGCAACAAGTAAATACTGAAAAACCAACAACAAAATCAGAGTTAAACCAATACTTAAGTTCGTCTAAAAAATTAGGTTTTACAGAGAAAGATAGTTTGTTTCAGGTGAATATTGGTTTTAGAGTTCAAAGCAGAGCCGGTTTCGAAAAAACAGATGGGGAATCTGCAATAGTCGAAGGCGAAATTAGAAGAATGAGGTTAAAGTTAGACGGGTTTGTTTATAATCCAAAATTTGAGTACAAGGTGGAGCTAGGTTTTTCAGCAAGAGATATTGGAACTGTTGCTGTAGGGAATAGTGGAAATGTAATCCTTGATGGAGTGCTTTTCTATAAGCCAACAAAAAATTGGACGATTGGATTTGGACAAACTAAATTACCAGGAAATAACCAACGTGTTGTTTCTTCAGGATCTTTAGAGTTTACTGACAGAACCATAAATAACTCTAGATTTAATATTGATCGTGATTTTGGTTTGTTTTTAGATTATTCTCACCTGAAGCCAAAAACTTTTTCCTACGATTTAAAGGGAGCGATTACTAAGGGAGAAGGCAGAAATTGGGTAAAAACAGAAGATGATGGTATTGCATTAACCGGGAAAGTGGAGTTATTTCCACTAGGTGCATTCACTAAAAACGGTTCACTCTTTGAAGGTGATTTGTTAAGAGAAAAAACGGTAAAGTGGATGATTTCTGGAGCCTTTAGTCAAAATAATAATGCGGTCAGATCTCAGGGTCAATTAGGGAGTAGCTTGTTTGAAGCAAGAACGCTTCAATCGTTGTTTTTTGATACTATGTTTAAATATAATGGATGGGCAGCATCAGCAGCTTATATGTCAAGAATGACTGATAATGCTATTACTGTGAATCCGTTAGATCGTACAAAAACGCAAGCAGTTTTCGTAGGTGATGGAATTGATACTCAATTAAGTTATGTTTTTCCTTCAAACTATCAAGTAGCAGGTCGGTTCTCTATGCAAAAAGTAGATAGCGAAATACATGCTTTCACTCCTAACACTGATGAATATGCTCTGAGTCTTTCTAGATACATTATGGGGCACAAATTAAAAGTACAAACGGAAATTTCTTATGAAGACAAGGAATACTTTTCTGGAGATACCGCAGCAAGCTGGTATGTTCGTTTTCAAGTAGAGATTGGTATATAAGGAGGGCTTCTTTGGAAGTACTTTCTGTCTCTAAAAGTGTAAATAATAAATATTGCATAATATTAGCTTAACGCAAAGTTAACATTGAGGCAGTACTTTTGTCAAAAATTAATAAGGTCTAACAAAAACATAAAATGAAAACATCAAAATTATTTTTAATCTTACCTTTAATAGGTATGTTGAGTTGTGGTAAAGCAAAAACTGATGATAAAGGAACTGAAGCGTCCAGTACTGCAGTATCAGTAACAATCAAAGGAAGCGATACTGTTTTGCCATTGGCACAAAAAGAAGCAGAAGAGTTGATGAAAACAAATTCTGATGTTAGTATTACTGTTGTAGGTGGTGGTTCAGGTGTAGGTATTACTGCTATGATTGACGGTACTACTGATATCGCAATGGCTTCAAGAGATTTGAAGACAGAAGAAAAAATGAAATTTGCTGATGAAAAAGTGGAGATTGAGCAAGTTATAATTGCATATGATGCATTAACAGTAATTGTTAATCCAGCAAACAGTGTTTCTAAATTAACACGTGAGCAACTAGAACAAATCTTTACAGGAGCAATCAAAAACTGGAAGGAAGTAGGTGGTGCTGACGAAAAAATAGTTGCTTATTCAAGAGAGTCTTCATCTGGAACTTATGAGTTTTTTAAAGATGAAGTTATGGACAAGAAAAATTATGCAACAAATATTTTGAACTTACCTGCAACAGGTGCAATCGTTCAGGCAGTAGGGCAAACTAAAGGCGCTATTGGTTATATCGGATTGGCATATGAAACTAAAGAAGTAAAACAATTAGCGGTATCTTATGATCAAGGGAAAACGTTTATTGAGCCGTCTGTAGCCAGTGCTAAAGATAAAACGTATCCAATTGCTAGGCCATTATTTTACATGTTTGACAAGAAAAATGCAGCTAAAGTAAAAACAGTAGTTGATTATGCACTTTCTCCTGAAGGTCAAAAAATTGTTGGAGAAGTAGGTTACATTCCGTTGAATTAATAAAGATTAAGTTTTAGAAATAAAGAAAGGTTGCTTCTAATGAGGCAACCTTTTTTCATTTATAAGCGATTTATAGTTAGAGAATGGCTTAACATTAAGTTAACATAAGGTTAATGATGTGGACACATTAAGCACGTTTGGCTAGTGTAATTTTGCTGAAAATAAAAAACACTCTTGTGAAAACAAATTATAAACAGATTAAAGAGAAGGTAATTGAAGGTGTCTTGATGTTAAGTAGTGCTGCTACTAGTATCACAGTAATTTTGATTGTCTTTTTTCTATTTATCGAAGGTGCTGGAGTTTTTACTAAAAAACCTATTGATAAGGGGTTTTTATTGGCAGTAAATGAGTCAAATCCGGTAAGTAGATTAGAGCCCTCACAAATCAAGGATGTTTTTGATCAAAAAATCACAAATTGGAGTGAACTTGGCGGTAAAGACGAGCCTATCGTTTTATTTAGAACCGGAGATATCACGGATTACTATACAGAGGAAGAACTTGGGGAAAACTTTGTTAATTTTCCTGATAAAATAAACGATCTTATGGCTAAGACGCCAGGGATTATTGCGTTTTTCTCAGATAAGTACATAAATAAAGAGTTTAAAGGAAAAGAGTTAGATATAAATAAAATTACTGTTTACAAATTCTTATCTGGTGAAGAATGGTTTCCTACTGCGGAACCTGTCGCTCAAATGGGGGTTAAACCATTAATTTACGGTACCTTATGGGTGAGTTTTGGAGCTATTATTCTCGCTTTACCTATTTCTTTGGCAGCAGCCATCTATTTAAGTGAGATTGCAAAGAAAAGAACTCGTAATTTATTAAGACCGTTAATAGAACTGTTGGCTGGAATCCCATCTGTAGTTTATGGTTTTTTTGGATTGGTGGTGATCGTGCCCTTAATTCAAAGTCTTTTTGGTTTACCTGTTGGTGAAACTGCTTTAGCGGGAAGTGTGGTGCTTGCAATCATGGCTTTACCTACTATTATCACTATCTCAGAGGACGCAATGCGCAACACACCGCGTGCCATGAAAGAAGCTAGTTTAGCATTAGGGGCATCCCATTGGCAAACGATTTACAAGGTGGTAATTCCATATTCTGCATCTGGGATAACAGCGGGTGCCATATTAGGTATAGGTCGCGCTATTGGTGAAACCATAGCTGTATTAATGGTTACTGGAAATGCTGCCGTTATACCCCATACCTTTTTAGCACCCGTTAGAACAATTCCCGCTACTATTGCCGCGGAACTAGGTGAGGCCCCAAACGGAGGCTTGCATTATGAGGCTTTATTCGCATTGGGTTGTATTTTATTCATAATTACTTTTGGGATCAACATGTTAGTAGAATTAGTGACCAATAGAAACTCCCATAAAAAACACTAAAATGAGTACTGAAAATAAATTAGCAAACAAGAAAAGAAGAAGCCAGAAAATTGCCTTTGGGATTTTTACCGCTACAAGCTATGCTATTGTAGGGATTTTATTTGTAATATTAGCTTTTATAGTAACAAAGGGTATTGGAGTTATTAGCTGGGAATTCATTAGCGCTATGCCAAAAAATGGAATGACCGAAGGGGGAATTTTTCCAGCTATTATTGGAACACTCTGTTTGGTTTTGGTGAGTATGATATTTGCTTTCCCTGTTGGCGTATTAGCCGCTATTTACATGAGTGAATATGTAAAAGACGGCTGGCCTAAAAAAATTATTAAGCAAATGACAAATAATCTTGCTGGAGTTCCATCCATTGTGTTTGGACTTTTTGGAATGTCATTATTTGTGAATAAGTTAGAATTTGGAGATTCAATTTTAGCGGGTGGATTGACGTTAGGGTTATTGGTGCTTCCGGTTATCATCAGAACAACAGAGGAATCATTAAAAGCCGTTGACGATACATTTAGGCAAGCTAGTTTTGGGTTGGGAGCCAGTAAGTGGGAAACGACGAGTAAAATTGTATTTCCAATCGCATTTCCTAATATTATTACCGGATTAATATTATCAATAGGAAGAGTTTCTGGGGAGACGGCTCCTATTTTATTTACCGTTGCTGCCTATTTTTTACCTAAATTGCCCACTTCTATTTTTGATCAGGCGATGGCATTGCCTTATCATTTATATGTGATTGCGACCAGCGGTACTGATATTGAAAAATCAAGAGCGATGGCTTATGGTACAGCACTTATATTGATCATTATTGTATTAATTTCTAATTTATTGGCCAATGCACTTCGTAAGTATTATGGAAAAAAAGTAAAAATGAATTAATACGGTTAAGTACGTCAAAGTAGTCCTTTTATACTAAAGGAATGAATGGGATAATAGTATTATATTAGAATAACTGAATTAAAGAATAAAAATAAAGGGATAACATGCAGAAAATACAATCAAACAACGTAAATTTTTATTACGGAGAAAACCATGCTTTGCGCGACATTTCTTTATCGATGAAAGAAAACACCGTTACAGCATTAATTGGACCATCAGGATGTGGTAAATCAACTTATCTGCGTTTATTGAACAGAATGAATGACCTCATAGATGGTACTAAAATGACTGGAAGTGTTATTATTGATGGTGTAGATATTTATGGGAAAAATACGAATGTTGATGCGTTGCGTAAAAACGTAGGAATGGTTTTTCAAAAACCAAATCCATTTCCAAAGACTATTTATGAGAATGTAGCTTATGGTTTGCGAGTAAATGGAATTACTGATAAAAATGAAATTGAAGAGCGCGTTGTTACTACAATTGAACAAGTGGCGCTTTGGGATGAGGTTAAAGACAAACTAAAAAAATCCGCTTTTGAACTTTCTGGAGGTCAACAACAACGGTTATGTATTGCCCGTGCTCTTGCAATTAAGCCTTCTATCTTATTGATGGATGAGCCGACGTCAGCATTAGATCCAATTTCCACTTCAAAAATTGAAGAACTTATTTACGAGCTAAAAAATAAGTATACCATCGTTATTGTAACACATAATATGCAACAAGCAGGTCGTGTAAGTGACACTACTGCTTTTTTCTATATGGGTGAGTTGATTGAGGTTGATAAAACTAAAACTATTTTCACAAAACCGGCAATTAAGCAAACGGAAGACTATATAACAGGAAGATTTGGATAAAAATGATTTTGATATTTATTCAGAATCTTGTAAATTTAAACTTTCAAATCTTTAGATAAAAATGGCATCACACTTAGAAACAGAACTTGGTAAGCTTAGAGGTATAATTATAAAAATAGGAGGTCTGGCTGAAAACCAGGTAGCTGAAGCAGTTAAGGCAGTGCTTTCAGAGCCTGTTTTAGAAAGTAAAGAAGTAAAGAAAACAGAAAACAAGATTGATAAACTCGATGTCAAGATTGATGATATTTGCCAGAGTGTTTTTGCTTTGCAACAACCTGTTGCTTCTGATTTACGATTTATCATCTCCGCAATGCAAATTAGTAGGGAGATAGAAAGAGTAGGTGACCTGTCGATGAGCATTATCAAACTGACTAAAAGTATTAAAGAGAAACATGAGCTTATCTCAAAATTTAATATTGCTGATATTGTAAGAGAAGTCGAAGATATTACCATAAAGACAAATGAATGTTTCCAAAATATGGACGAAACCAGTATTGAAGAGATTTTCAAATTAAACAGTGATATTAAAAGTAAAAGTAGCGATGCAATCGATAATATCATTGGGGAAATGAAGCATAATTCTAAAACAGTGGTTTCTGGAACCAATTTAGTTATTGCATTGAAACACTTTGAAAGAATCGCAGATCACAGTACAAATATCGCCGAATCTGTTTTTTTTATGATCAATGCGAAGACCATCAAGCACGAAAAATTCACGGATAAGAATTAAGTTAATTCATGATTTAATTAAATTTTAAAGCTGGATTTCATATCAAATAATGATATGAAAATCCAGCTTTTTTAATGGAATGATCGTTTTTAAATTTCAAAGACACTAAATAGCTCTTCCCAATTTGGGGTATTTTTAAAGTATTGCAATCCACTATAATTTTTTACATTAGGCAAGTAATCGATTTTAAAATCATCTTGTTCGGAATAGGGTGCTACACCTTCTTCTTGTAATTTTTTTGCCAAGTATAATTGCTCATACTGGCCTGGAGTCGGTATAAAAAAGGCTTTTTTACCGAGTTTTACTAGATCCATAATTGTAGTATAGCCTGAGCGCGCCAAGACAACGTCACTTTCATTAAACGTTTGTTCTAGTTGTCGGCTATTCATAAAGTTGAAATACCTTATGTTTTTTAATTGTTCTTTTTTTTGTTCCTCTTCTACTACGCCTTTGATAAAAACGACATCACCACGATAGCGTTTCAACTCGATTTTGAGGATAGATTCTAGTAATCCTCGTTGTGGTTCAGGACCGGATAGAATGACCATTAAATCGTATTTTTTTGGGGTTGTTTTTTTATGCATACGACTTAGTGTACCTATATAGGTAGGTATAAAGGGTAGATCGTCTGAATGACTTAATTCTCCTGCCAGATTCGGTTGACCTGCAACATCAGGAACCCAGCATTTCGTATATTTTTTAATACTATTTTGATGCAGTTTACTTGTCAACCAAGTTGTGTTGCCAGTCATCACATTAATTTGATGAGTTATATACACAGAGGGAACTTTTTTGTTAAAAACACCTAATCTATTGTCTGATATGATGCCGTCGATATCGTATCGTTTTATCCATGAAGCCACTAGTTTTTTTTCATTCCAAATGGCTTTTATCATTTTTGGAGTGTTTTGTATTATTTTCCATTTGAAGTTGGCTGCTTTTTTAGCATACGTTATCTGGTAGGAAGGCAATTCGAGCGTTCTTAAATAAGGAAATTCTTTGCGTAGCATGCTGAGTGCTATTCCGTCAGATGCAATGATAGGAATATGATTGCGTTCTTGTAATGCCTTTATTATAGGGATACAGCGTGTTGCATGTCCAAGGCCCCAGTTCAAAGGTGCAATTAAAATAGTTTTCGGATTATTAGTAATTTCCTCCTGTAGTGACATAGCTGTTTTTTTTTAGCGAAAGGTACAGAAACAGAGCTTTTGTAAAGAACTACTTTATATTACCAAATCTTTATATTATTAATTTGCGTTCGAATTAAAAATAAGCTCTTAATTGTATATTTCCAGTATGAATGGCTTGGCTTGATTCGCTTTTTCTACCTTGGTAATTAAAATTAACATCTAAAAATTGTGTTATTTTTTTTTGTAAGAGTAATCTCCAAGTTATATTCTGCCCTTTTTGAAGGCCTTCGAGCATTTGAAAACCAACAGCAGAAAATTCATTCCCATTAAACTTGTTCTTATAAAAGGAAATTTCACCATTCAAGGTGATGTGTTTCTCGCCAGCGTATGAAAAGGAAGTTCCAAATCGATTTTGTATTAAATTCTCAAAATTTCCAATCTGGTTTTCTTTGTTTTGTAACTCATAAAAAACATCCCAGCTGGTGTTTTTTGAAAAGAGATAACTGATTTTTGGAGCTAATAGATATCCTTTAATGGTGTAGTTTTTTTCAATAAAATTTTCTGATGCGATATCTGTCTGAATGGTTTTCGCAAAAGCACCAAACAACCAACTTTTCTTGTATAAATGAGAATATTGAATTTGATGGGAACTGTTTTTTGAGTCTTGTGATCCTATGGAAAGTAGATTTTTTGTTTCATTTTTTAAATAAGTGTAAGTGACGGAATGCTTTTGTTTTCCTCTATTGTAAAACAAACTATTTCTAAAACTTGAATTTAACCCTAATACATTTTCTTGTGAGGAATTAAATGGATTCAATTCAAAGTTGCCGCCTTCGTTTTTTGTTTTTCGATCAATAATGAAGGAGGTTTGATTATAAAAGAACGAACTGAATTTTTTAAGTCCCGTTTCATTTTGCCACTGATTTGGATTTAAAATAATCGATTGCGAGAATTTAGTCTGGTGTGTTTTGATATACACCTGATTGGGTAAGTACACCCTAATGTATTTTGCCTGATCGATAAATGGAGCCACTTCAAATTCTTGTAGTTCTTGAATTCCGTTGGTATTGTAGTCATTCCAAGTGTACATACCCTGTCCTGTGGGCACTTCAAGGTAGGTGAACTCTTGCTGAGGTACTGTTCCTGAATTAGTTTCATAAGAACTTGTTCCCTGAATCAACTGACCGAAGAAACGGTCATTATAAAGTATGCGCGAATTTAGGGAAGGCTCTTGCGCCTTCATGGAATCTACAAAATCCAATACACGATAGTTAACATAAACAGATAGGTCACTTTTTGTTGTTTGGACTAATTTTGATTTGAAATAATACGTTTGAGAATTGTTTACTCTTTGTAACAGACCGTTTTGGATACTGTCATTAGATCTTTTTAACAATCCCAACTCGACAAATACTTTTGTGCTGTCGCCCCGCCCCGCGAAAACTCCATATTCTGAAAATCGCTGACTTATTTTCGAAAATTGATTAGTTGATTTGCTTTTTTGCTGATTGTCCTCAAATCGTTGGCTAGAGCCAATCCAGTTTTTATTCAAATGAAACCGCATTTGAGATTGGCTTCTAGTAAAGTTCGAAGAGCTGAGTGTACCGTCACTTTTTAAATAACTTCCTTGGTTTTGAAAGGTCCAGTTTTTTAGTTTAAAATACCCGTTTATACTATGTCGGTTCCCGGAAAAGCTTTCAGAAAAGTCTAGTTTTTCAAATTGATATTTTAGCATGCCGATCTTATTCGTTTTTGTGGTGGGATTTAGGTTAAAGTTTAAGCCCGATACCAGTAAAATTTGATTCCCAACTGCTGTGGTTCCTAAATTCCAATCTCTGTCAAATTCAATGGTGTAAAGACGCTCGACGGATCTAAATTCTTTTTGGATAAATTGATAATTGACAAAGGCATCAGCAATCCATTCTTTTGAAAATAACCGTTGTTTGGTGTTTATTTTAGCGCTTACTCCTTGATTGTTTGAATCATCAGTAGTAGAGAAAAGATTAGCGTCGCTGTTGCTCAGTGCTATTTCGAAATCAACAGCCGTCTTCTCAGATGGGTTGTACTTTCCTAAAAAGGTAGCAACTTGAATTTTTGTGGGAGCAACTAATTGGATAATCGGGGCATAGTCTCCTTGTGGGAGTGTGTTTATTGGAGCAATATATTCGTAGATTCTACTGATACTGGCGGCATTTTTTAGCACGTAATTTCCTTTTTTAGAACCCACTAGGCTAAATCGAACATTGAACAGCTCTTCTTGAGGGTCATTTGAATATTCGAAAACTTCAACCGAATTGTGCACTATTTTTCTGTAGAGCACTCTGTTGTCAGAGTAAGTGTTTGGATAAGCAGATGGAGCTATCATCAATTCTGGGTCGTCTCCGGCATTCACTAGAATAGCTACTTGTTGTTTAGTAAGGTTTTGCTGTAAGGTTTGATTTTTGACATCATTTTCAGAATAGAGGTAACTTCCAAAGCTCCATTTTGTATTCTGATGTGTTGCACCTGCATAAGTAACAAATCGCGTGTAGTTTCTGTCGGAGTACTGGTATTCAATTGCGATACGCATTTCAGAAGTTATGGTAAATAAGGGCGTAAATGTTATTTCACCTGCATTGTAGTCTATTGTGTAATCATTATTCTCGCCTCTTTCTAAAAGTAGGCCGTTTACATATACTCGCTCAGAACCTGATATGACAAGTACATATAATTCGCCATTTTGACCTTTTAATTTATAAGGACCCTGACTACCCTCGACTCCGGTGAAATTACTTTTGGCATATTGTCCCCGCACTAAGCCTGCGGACGCGAAAACAGTGCTTTTATTTTCAGTAGTACCAAAATCAAAATTGGTGGAAATCCCCTGTACCTTTTTATTAAAGGTTAGAAACTGGGTAGCGTGATTTTCAAGAAAGAGATCGCCTGCTCGGATAGTCCATTTTTCACTTAACAACTCCATGAAAATATTGTCAAACTGGTCTAAGCGCTGCGAGTAGCCACCATCTTGTAGCGGAATATTACTATCTTGTAACGAGGCCCGTAAACTAACTTTTTCAGATAATTTACCGGTGATTTGCAAGTCTAAATTAGAATTTAGAACCGTGTTTTGATTGTTCCCGATGGTTACTCCGCGGGTAATGCTTCCAGAAGTGTTCAGCCCGTCAAAAGGAATGTTTTTTTCAGGAGTATTCGTGTTTATTTGATATAATTTATCCGAGTCAATATCGTTGCTTACCACCCGCTTGGGGTCATAAGTACGGTACTCTCTAGTTAAGAAATCAGGGTATTTTAGGTATTCCACTGTGATAGAATCAGAAGTAAAAATAAGATTTTTTTTCAACAGTAATGTTCCTTTTAGAAAATCAACGTTGTAGAGAGTACTATTTACAGCAGCGTTATTGGCGTCAAACAATTTAAAATAAGACGCATTTAGGCTTTCGTTTTCTAGATATATAGTGTCACGAGAAAATGGAATTTTCTTGGTTTTGTATAATGAATTATTTTCCTGGGCACACAGCCCAGAAAAACATATAATCATCGCTAAAAGCAATATTTTTTTTACCATCAAGAGAATAACGTCTATAAATCAAAAGTAGTATATTCTATATAACTATGATCGAGACAAGGAAGCAAAGGTGATTTTAAAAAATAGTACCTGATAGATGGGCTGCTATATATAGTTAATCCCCTTCTTTTTATTCACTCTCTTTGCCGTTTTAATGGCATTGTACACATTCACAATTTTTGCAGATTTAGATAATTTCGAAAATGAAACTCTTTTGTCCTAGGAACGATTGCTTCAATGTCATAAGCTGATTCTGAATTTAGAACGATCTTTTTTACCTCTAGAACGGTTAATTGAGGATAATATGATTAAACTAATGCGCTATTTCTGAAACTATTGGGGTGGCTACCCAAGGCGTAGAGTTAGATATATCTGTTTTTAGATGCTTTGGTACAGATTTCTTCCGCTGGTGTAAATAGATTTACATTCTGTTTGCTGTAATTAGTAAAGACGGATGAAAATATACTGTTAATACCAGATGAAACAGAACCGACGTCGATAAAATTACCAAAATCAGTAGGAGAATAATAATCTAGGAATTTGCCTTACTCGCTAGTCACAATTTGCATTGTTTCAGTACTGATCTGTTTTAAAACTACTTTTTTGCCATTCTCTACTGTCTCTGCAGCAGAGTCATTAAAGTGTCTAATGGTATATAAAGTTACATTTTGACTGAAGTCTACTTTAAATTTTTTTGATAAAATAGTATTTAGCTCGTTGAAATTATCAAATTTATCTTCTACGCATACGGAGAAGCTAATTGCGGTATTTTGAATTAAATTTACTTTCAATTTAAACTCATGGAATAAAGAAAATATTTCACTGATGTTTTCTTCCATAATAAAGGAAAAGTCAATAGACGAAAGTGAAATAAGCAATTGATTTCTTTTAACGATGAAGCAAGGTAAGTAGGGTTCCAAAGTAACGCCTCTGGACACACTTGTTCCTTTCAACAACGGGTTGATAAAGGACTTGACATACAAGGGAATTTCCTTTCTTTGTAAGGGTTGCAATGTTTTTGGGTGGATAACTGTTGCGCCATAAAAGGCTAATTCAATAGCCTCACGATAAGAAATCTGATTCAGTAAACTAGCATTCTCAAAATAGCGTGGATCAGCATTCATGACTCCGGGAACATCCTTCCAGATGGTGACGCTATCAGCATTCAAGCAATAGGCGAAAATTGCAGCGGTATAATCAGAACCTTCACGTCCTAATGTTGTTGTGAAATTATTTTCATCAGAACCCAGGAATCCTTGGGTAATATTCAATGTTTTTCTTTTTACATTTTTCGAAATATTCTTATGGGTAAGATCCCAGTCTACTGTGGCATCTCTATAATTAGAATCAGTCTTTATGAAGCTTCTAACATCAATCCATTGGGTGTTTATGCCCATATGATTCATGAAATGTGCAAGAATAGTGGTCGATATCAATTCACCATAGCTCACAACCTGGTCATAAACAAAATCATAGTTTGGGGATTTGTTGTGTGCTAAAAAATAGTCAAGATCCGTAAACTGCGCTTTTACTGCAGTAAAAACAGCATTGGTATCATCTTCAAACAAATCCAATAAGACTTGATTGTGGTATTTTTTTACTTCTTGAACGGAGGATTGTAGTGCTGAATAATTGTCGAAATAATCTTTTATAACAACTTCAAGAGCGTTCGTGGTTTTCCCCATTGCAGAGACAACCAATAAAACATCCTCATAGCCTACCTTTTGTAAAACATCATAAACGTTTTTAATTCCCTCAGCATCTTTTACAGACGCACCTCCAAATTTGAATACTCTCATAATAATAAAAATTCCAATATTTTAAATTCCAGTGTGTAAATGGAACTTTATTTCTTTAATTTACTTTCAATAAACTGGTTGACTCCCTCTTCATCCATTTGCACTACATACCAATCTCTAAGAACTTTAGCCCCTGATTTTTCATAAAAATCAATTGCCGGAGTGTTCCAGTCTAGCACATTCCATTCCACTCTACGCACCTGATCTTTTTTACCTTGTTTGATGATTTCTGAATACAAAGCATAACCAGCTCCTGTACCTCGCATTTTTTCTTTTACAACTAAGTCTTCTAGATGTATCGTTTTACCTTTCCAGGTAGAGTAGCGGTAATAGTATAAAGCAATTCCGATAACCTCCAAGTTTACTTCAGCTACGAAAACATGAAATAAAGGGCTAGGGCCAAAGCCATCGCGAACTAAATCATCTACAGTAACTAAAACAGCATCCGGTTCCTTTTCAAAATCGGCTAATTCTTGAATTAATCCGAGAACAGCGGTCATATCTTCAGGGGTTCCTTTTCTAATAATCATAAATTCTTGTTTTTAACGGTTAAAAAATTTAAATAAAGTTTTTTAGAACCGTAATGTAGGCTTTCTATAAGCAAATATACAATAGTGGTAAACTAAGTAAATTTTATTCAATTCATTTTCACAAAAAAAGCGATATTTGTTACTTCAAACTAACTACAACGATTTCGTAATGAAAGAACGCAACAAAACTTTAGGGGAATTTATTATTGAGAACCAAAATGCCTTTCAATATTCGTCGGGCGAATTATCTCGAATTATCAATGCGATTCGATTAGCTGCCAAGGTGGTCAACTATAAAGTAAACAAAGCAGGACTTGTTGACATAGTAGGAGACGTCGGGGAGCAGAATATTCAGGGGGAAGACCAGCAAAAGCTTGATGTTTATGCGAACGAAATTTTTATTCAAACATTGATAAATCGCGAAATTGTATGCGGTATAGCTTCTGAAGAAAATGACGAATTTATTACTGTTCAAGGAAGTGACAATAGCCACAATAATAAATATGTGGTATTAATAGATCCACTCGATGGGTCATCAAATATAGACGTGAACGTTTCTGTGGGAACTATTTTTTCAGTCTATACAAGAATAACTCCACTTGGAACTCCTGTGACTATAGATGATTTCTTACAGCCTGGAACGAGTCAAGTTGCTGCAGGATATGTAATTTATGGAACATCTACTATGATTGTTTATACAACAGGATATGGTGTGAATGGCTTTACATTGAACCCTGCAATTGGAACATTTTACTTATCACATCCTGATATGAAGTTTTCTGAAGACGGACATATTTATTCAATTAATGAGGGTAATTATGTACACTTTCCACAAGGAGTTAAAGATTACATTAAATACTGCCAATCAGAAGAAGAGGATAGGCCTTATACTTCTCGTTATATAGGAAGTTTAGTTTCTGATATCCATAGAAATATGATTAAGGGCGGCATTTATATTTATCCAACAAGTACTAAATCTCCAAAAGGGAAACTTCGTTTGTTGTACGAATGCAATCCAATGGCTTTTATTGTGGAGCAGGCGGGCGGAAAAGCATCAGACGGGTTTGGAAGGATAATGGAAATTCAACCAAATGAGTTGCACGAACGGGTACCGTTTTTCTGCGGCAGTTACAATATGGTCGAAAAAGCAGAGGAGTTTATGGACAAAGCGAAACTTAGCAAATAGTAAAGCAATAGAAAAGAGCCCTAAAAATTCAGGGCTCTTTTTATTTTGAATAATTCTGTCTCGTTTTTAAGAACTATAAAATTTATAGATGTTTTGCCATTTCTGAAACGAAATCATCAATATCGGTATTGTTATCTACCAATAAAAGGGCTTCAGATACAACCACATCTACATTTTGTAGCGTGAAACCGATTCCTAGGCAAAGTTTTTTTAACATAACTTCTTGATTGTCTCCTAAAATGTGGTCAACACGGACTATTCTGGCTAAATCGTACAAACGCTCCAATCTCATTGAGTTTAAGTAAGGAGGGTTGATAGGGTACTTTGAAGGGTTTCCTAAAATCTCTACATATTCTGCTGGAGAAATCTCAAGCCTAATGGCTAATTTGTCTAAAAACTCTTTTTCTTCAGGGGCAAAAAACCCGTCTGCTAATGCTAATCTAACTATAGAAGAAAAGTGACCTTTGTTTCTTTGTTTAAATTCGCTATCAAATAAATCTGAAAATGACATAATTAATTGTATTTTTTTATGCTGCAAATATAAATCATTTTTTAAACTATTAAATTATTTTGGTTTTAAATTTTATTTTATAATTACAGCTGTTGCTTGTTCAAATATAAATGGAGCATTTGAGTATTCAATTCTACCATTTTCAAAATAAATCGTAAGTTTACAGTCCTTATCTCAACTATATTTATACGATCTATGTCAGAATTTTTGATTTACTTTCAAATAGGATTAAAACATGTTTTAGATATTCATGCTTACGATCATGTGTTGTTTTTAATAGCTTTGGTTGTCCCTTTTTCTTTCAAAGATTGGAAACGAATTATACTTTTAATAACTCTTTTTACGATAGGTCACACATTGGCTTTATTGCTTTCTGTATTTGGTATTATCGCCGTTAAAGCAAATGTAGTGGAACTATTAATCCCAATTACTATCTTGCTTACCGCTTTTTTTAATCTATTCACCGCTGGCAAGTCAAATAAAAAAGAAAGTATAAATCTAATTTTTTTTGTTACTCTTTTCTTTGGGATTATACACGGACTAGGATTTTCTAATTATTTCAAAGCGATCCTTGGCGGGAGTGCCATATCAAAGCTACTGCCTTTGGCGGAATTTGCTGTGGGAATTGAAGCAGCACAGATTATGGTAGTTTTTATAGTATTGATCATATCTTACGTTGTACAAACCGTTTTTAGATTTTCTAAAAGGGATTGGACCTTGGTGATGTCAGCGTTTATAATAGGAGTAGTATTACCGATGATAATTGAAAATGAAATTTGGACAAGATAAAATGGAAGCAAAAAAATTAAATAGATACGATAAGGCCTACCTCAGGATAGCTACTGAATGGGGGAGTTTGTCCTATTGTAAACGCAAACAAGTGGGGGCAATAATCGTTCGTGATCGAATGATTATTTCAGACGGTTACAATGGAACGCCTAGCGGTTTTGAAAACTGCTGCGAGGACGATGGGGGATTAACGAGATGGGATGTGTTACATGCTGAAGCAAATGCCATTTTAAAAGTAGCAAGGTCCACTCAATCCTGCGAAGGATCTACTTTGTATATTACATTATCACCATGTAAAGAGTGTAGTAAATTAATACATCAGTCCGGAATAAAAAGAGTAGTATATCATAAGGGATACCGCGATGACGCAGGAATTCAGTTTTTAATAAAAGCTGGTGTGATTGTTGATCATATACCTGTTTTAGAGGAATAGATGAAAACTGACGTTAAATACCTGCCAATACTCATTGGTGCAACCCTTGCGCTGGGAATTCTTATGGGCGGTTGGTTAAATGCTGTCAATGGGGGACCATTTTTAGTAGAAAATAGTTCTAAAACTAAAATTAATAAACTGATTGACTTTATAGACAATGAATATGTTGATACTATAAATACAGATTCCATTGTAAATATTACAGTCGATAATATTTTAAGTCATCTTGATCCACATTCTGTTTATGTATCTCCAAGTGAACAAACTCAAGTGGCTGAGAGTATGAAAGGAGATTTTGTAGGGATTGGGGTTAATTTCTATATGTATAAAGATTCTGTGGCGATAATTAGATCCATTGAGAATGGTCCGTCTGCTAAAGCGGGAGTGCAAGCAGGTGATAGAATCTTATATGCTGATAGAACAAAATTATTTGGACGTAAATTACCTAGTGATAGTCTTTTTTCGAAGTTAAAAGGAGAGCAGGGATCTGTGGTGGAACTTACGATCTACAGAAAATCAGTTGATAAAAAAATCAAAATAAAAATAAAACGAGGAGTTATTCCTTTAAAAAGTATCGATGTGGCAGTACTTTTGAATGACAGTACGGGTTATATAAAAATCAATCGTTTTGCCGAAACCACCTTTGAAGAATTTAAAAAGGGGCTTATTAAGTTAAAAAAAGAAGGTGCAAAAGTACTTGTAATCGATCTCCGCGATAATGGGGGTGGATATATGGAAGAGGCAATTGCTGTTGCTGATGAATTATTAAAAGACAAACAATTAATTGTTTTTACCAAAAATAAAAAAGGGAGAATACAAAAAACATACGCGACTAAAAAAGGCAGTTTTGAAACAGGGAAAGTATTTTTATTACAGAATGAAAATAGTGCTTCCGCAAGTGAAATTCTGGCTGGGGCCATTCAAGATAACGACAGGGGTACTATTGTGGGACGGCGTTCTTTCGGTAAAGGTTTAGTGCAACGCGAAATGGATTTCGATGACGGTTCTGCCGTGCGATTGACAGTGGCAAGATATTATACGCCTACAGGTCGCTCGATACAAAAGCCCTATATGAAGGGGAACGAAGAATATTTTAATGAGTCAGAAAAGCGCTTTGAGAGTGGTGAATTATATGAGAAAGACAGTATAAAAGTAGCGGATAGTTTAAAATTCAAAACTCCAAAGGGCAAAATTGTTTATGGTGGAGGTGGTATTGTTCCAGATATTTTTGTTCCTCTAGAAGTAGAGCATGGAAATGAAAATACAGTTTATTTGATGAAATCCGGAATTG
Source organism: Flavobacterium sp. (assembly GCA_047636275.1). Lineage (GTDB taxonomy): Bacteria > Bacteroidota > Bacteroidia > Flavobacteriales > Flavobacteriaceae > Flavobacterium. Next base: position 18,522 of record JBLIKD010000006.1, read on the forward strand.
TGGTAAATTTTGTCTTCGAGCAACTGGACAAAAATCGAACGACTTTTAAAGGGCTGTCTTTTGCGCAGTTTAAAGCTGAAATGGATAAAACTAGTTTGTATTATAATGCTTTTCAAAAACACCTTCTAAGTAATAGATTAGATATCGACTTATCAAAAAATAAAGCCATTGTAAAACGCTATCTTACCGCTGAATTTGCCAGACAATTGTATGGAGAAAGTAAGTATTACGAAATTGTTTTAAAAGGAGATGCTATGGTTAAGGCGGTATTAAAATAGATTTTCCAATAATAAGGCAAGACAGATTGTGATTGCAATTAAGTTAATGTTGGAGTCTAGTGTCTATTACGGCATCTAGGTGCGTTAAGGTAGTGTTTTAGTCTCTGCCTTCCTTTGTTTCGTTGTTCCAGTCTTGCCGGAAACGAATAAGTTCGTTGTCAATCAGTCCTTTTGACGTTTTTAACAGAAACTCAACATCGTCAGAGTATAAAGGAGGAAAATAGGTCATTTTTATTTCAGTCTGGAATTTGCCAAAACATTTTATAAAATGAGGTATAAATGTATCATTGTCAACAAATGCATCTGTTTTTACCTTATAGTCTATTGCAATAGGTATTACTGCTGCTTTAATTTTCGTAGCCATTGCAAATGAGCCGTAATTAAACTCGATTGTGGTCGGTGCAATATGTGTCGTACCTTCTGGGAAGTTGATTACTGAATATCCTTTGTTAAGAGCTTCCTTAATCTTTTCGCAGGTGTTTTGTCTGCTTTCAGGATCTTTTCTATCAACAAAAATTACTCCTGAAATCTTGCAAAGGTATCCTATGAGTGGCCATGATTCGACTTCTTTTTTCCCTACAGGAAAGGTCTGCCGGTGGTTTAGCATAATTATGGGGTCAAAATACGAACGATGATTAGCAATAATTAGTCCTTGTACAGCGGGAGGACTGCCATAAATATGTAGGCGGATGCCAAGCAAAGAGTTAAGTATTCTGATTATAAAATCACGAAATATAAGTGCATAGCGGGAAGTGGTTTCTTTGTTCAAAAATAAACTTACTAAGTAGAAAAGAATAGAAAAGAAAGAAACATAGAGAATAAAAAGCAGGAGTCTCGTTACTCCTAATAGAGATGACAGCATAACGTGTTTTATAAAAAAGGTAAAACTAACATTATTTCTGAATAATTAAGACATCTTTATCTAATACTATCGTGAATGTGGGTCTGAACACCGTTATTCCAAAGGGTAAGGATATCTGTGGCTACAGCGGCTCCACTGCCGGCGGCAATGGAAAGTTGGCTTCTCCATCCCGCAAGAGTTCCTACCACGTAGATTCCTTCAGCCACTATATGATCGGTGTTGTGTAATTGGATTCTTTGTTTTTCTGGTAATGATTTCTGGTGTGGCTCGACAAAAGACATTAAACCATCGATTGAAAAAGTGTTTGCTGCGCCAATAGCAACTACGATGATTTTAGATTTGTACGTGTTTTTATTCGTCGTTACGGTGAAGTCTGGAGATTCGCCCTCAATTCGTAAGATTTTTTCTTTTGGTATTTGAGCAATGTCAGGGTAGAGTTGGGATAGGTGCTTGGTACTTTCCACTAATAAGCTGGAGCCCAATGATCCTGCAGGAATTCCGTATGCATTGTTAAAAATAGCTTCTTGGAGTGATGATGATTTTTGATGGGTAAAAACGCCAATCTGTTTATCAACTGCAAAATTTTTATCTTTTGCAGATCCTAGGACAAGAGCACAAGATATACCGGAAACGCCTCCACCAATAATTAAAACGTCAAACATAGTTACAGATTGTCGTTCATTTTCTCTTCGATTTTTTTAGACATTCTAAAAATCAAAAGGATTAAAACAGCGCAAAATGAAGCTCCGATTCCAATAGATGCTACCATGCTGTCTCCTTGAAACGGGTGACTAAGATCTAGCAATGTGATATTGAAAACAATAAGTCCCAGCGCTAGAAACACTAGTATGTTAGTAAAGATTTTCATAATATGGTTTTTTTTGCCTGATTTATAAAAAAGATGCATTAGGAAAATTTCAAATCAAAAATACTTCTTAAAAAATCAATTAGACTTACAGGCTACATTAAGTGGTAAATTTATAAAAAAAATCAGTAGAGAAACAAACCTTTAACATTAGTTATTAATAATTTAACAGCTGTAGAGACTAGGATAATAACAAAAGTCTTTGCAATAAACACCAGTTTTTCTTTTCACGGCATCCTTATAACTTCAGGAAATAATTTTAGTTTACTACTAGTTAAAAAGATATTTGAAGCGACGGCAATCAAACTATTTTATGGTATGTAGTTGAGGTTGTTGTGAGTGTAAATTAGTACTTGTGATTGCTGAAGGAATTAATGGTAATGGATTGCCTTCAGTATCAGGAAAGGAGAGCTACTGTAATTGTTTGAGATGGAACGAGACAAACGGGGTGGTGATTTCAAAAGTAGTTCGTTTTAATAGTGTTTAGCCTCCAGAAATCTTCATCGATAGGGGTAACGATAATCATAATAAAATTGGATGCGCACCAAGCGAATTTGTGTTTTAGTCCAAAGCTTCACGCATGATGCCGCTGGCTGGTTGTGATTTTCGTGATGATATCAAAATAGAGTAATTCAATTGAGCTAAATTGTTCTTGTAATCGGTATCAAAGAAGCTTTTTCGGATTTCAAATAAGTAGGTACGAATTCACGATAAATTAGCACGATTATTAATTTTAATTATGTTAAATAGCGCTATTCTAGCAGTAGTGATTTCGCTAATACTTTGTTTTAACCTATTCTTTTTTTTGATATGCTTGGTTTACGATAGTGAGTTTTGATAAAAACAAAGGTGTTGTTGAATGTGATTACTCTCTTTTACTTAGTATTCAACTAACATTTTTTCGGGTTATTAATAGTTTGTCATCCTTAAGGTGAAAGTGAAAAACGGTTGAAGCATTTATTTTTCGTCTTACATAAAAAGCAACATTTAACAGATACGCTTCCTCTTAGTTTGACTACCTTTGCACTTTATAATCCCAGTACCCCACAATAATGTTTCAATTAGGAAAAACCATCGTTTCAGAAGATATTTTAAGTAAAGATTTTGTTTGTAATTTAACAGCCTGCAAGGGTGCTTGTTGTGTTAATGGCGATGCCGGAGCACCATTAAGTTTAGAAGAGACAAAAATTTTAGAAGAAATATACCCAAAGGTGAAGCCATTTTTGCGCAAGCAGGGAATTGCCGTTATTGAGGCACAAGGTACTTCGGTTGTGGGTACAGATGGTGAACTTGAAACACCGCTAATTGATGACAAAGATTGTGCTTACGTAATCTACGATGGAAAAACAGCCCTTTGTGGTATTGAGCAAGCTTATAATCAAGGTGTAATTGATTGGAAAAAACCTGTTTCCTGTCATTTATATCCTATCCGCATTAAAGATTTTACTGAATTTGCTGCTGTCAATTATGACAAGTGGGATATTTGTGATCCGGCCTGCTCTTTAGGCCAGGAACTTGAAGTTCCAGTTTATAAATTTGTCAAAGAAGCTTTAGTTAGAAGGTTTGGGGAAGACTGGTACTTGGAGCTTGAAAAAGTGGCTGAGCGCATGAAAAAATAATTCAAAAAAAACACAAATTTCCATCTTACTTTATTTTTAAATCCTTATATTCTGAGTGATTTAATGACTGTTATAAAGTTTAAAATGCTTGATTACTAGCTGTTTGTAATGTAACCTAAAACTCACTTTTTTTTCGTAGTTGTTAAAAACTATGGCTGATTGTGGATAAGTTTGGCTTTTAATTATGGCAATATTTTACAACCTTTGTAATCCTAAGCGGTATCAAAATTCTTTAAAAGATTAAAATAAAACAAACAATAATTATGTCACAAATTGAACCAATTTTACAAGAGAACAAAAGTCGTTTCGTAATTTTCCCTATCAAACATCATGATATTTGGGAATGGTATAAGAAGATGGAGGCTAGTTTTTGGACTGCTGAAGAAATCGATTTGTCCCAAGATCTAAATGATTGGAATAATAAGTTAAATGATGACGAAAGATATTTCGTGAAGCACATTCTTGCTTTTTTTGCGGCCTCGGACGGAATTGTAAATGAGAACTTAGCTGAAAACTTTGTTAATGAAGTGCAATATGCTGAAGCCAAATTCTTTTATGGTTTTCAAATTATGATGGAGAATATTCATAGTGAGACCTACTCATTGTTAATTGATACTTATGTAAGAGACGAAGCTGAAAAAGACAAACTATTTAATGCGTTAGAAGTTTTTCCAGCGATAAAGAAAAAAGCAGACTGGGCTTTACAATGGATCGAGTCTGATTCGTTTGCCGAGCGATTAATCGCTTTTGCTGCCGTTGAAGGGATCTTCTTTTCAGGAGCTTTTTGTTCTATTTATTGGTTGAAGAAACGTGGTTTGATGCCAGGATTGACATTTTCTAATGAATTAATTTCTCGTGATGAAGGAGTACACTGTGATTTTGCAGTGCATTTACATAATCATCATTTGATTAATAAAGTGCCTAAAGACAGAATTAGAAGCATTATTGTAGATGCCTTGAATATAGAAAGAGAATTCATTACAGAATCTCTTCCAGTAAGTTTGATAGGTATGAACGCTGTCTTAATGACACAATATTTAGAATTTGTTGCTGATCGATTATTAGTTGAGCTAGGTTGCGATAGAGAATACAATACTACGAATCCATTTGATTTTATGGATATGATTTCTCTTCAAGGGAAAACAAATTTCTTCGAAAAGAAAGTGGCTGAATATCAAAAAGCAGGAGTTATGAATACTGATGGTGAGGCACAGAAAATATCTTTTGACGCTGATTTTTAGAAAGAAGAAGGGAAGCCGCTAAGTCAGAACGAAAATCAGATACTTAGAATCGGAAGATTACAATAATAAAAACTTTATATTTTGCTGCCTTTTTTGGTAAGCAGAGAAAAATTACTAAGGCACAATTGTATTGTGCTTTAGTATTCTAGTGGCAAAAAAAAGATGCTAAAATGAATTTAGTGTCAACAAATAACAAGAAACAGCGAAGGGATTTACTGTTTTAAAAACCAATAAAAGTATGTACGTAGTAAAAAGAGACGGTCACAAAGAGCCAGTAATGTTCGACAAAATCACAGATAGAATTAAGAAGCTATGTTATGGTTTGAATGATTTAGTGGATGCCGTTAAAGTGGCAATGCGAGTAATCGAAGGACTATATGATGGGGTTTCTACGTCAGAATTAGATAATTTAGCAGCAGAGACCGCAGCTTCGATGACTATTGCGCATCCAGATTATGCACAATTGGCGGCGAGAATTGCGATTTCAAACTTGCACTCCAATACAACAAAATCATTTTCGGAAACAATGACCGAAATGTTTGAATATGTGAATCCAAGAAACGGACAATACGCTCCGTTAATTGCTGATGACGTATACAAAGTAATTCAAGATAATGCGGAGTTTTTAGACTCACATATCATTTATAACAGGGATTTTAACTACGATTATTTTGGATTCAAAACTTTAGAACGTTCTTATTTGCTTAAGATAAACGGGAAAATAGTGGAGAGACCACAACATATGTTAATGCGTGTTTCTGTTGGGATTCACTTAGATGATTTAGAGTCGGTTCTAGAAACCTATGACTTAATGTCTAAGAAATTCTTTACACATGCGACACCTACATTGTTTAATGCTGGAACACCAAAACCTCAAATGTCTTCTTGCTTCCTTTTGGCTATGCAAGACGATAGTATTGACGGGATATACGACACGTTGAAACAAACGGCAAAAATCTCTCAATCAGCAGGTGGAGTAGGACTTTCGATACACAATGTTCGTGCAACAGGTTCTTACATCCGTGGAACAAATGGAACGTCAAATGGTATTGTTCCTATGTTGAGAGTATTCAACGATACAGCACGTTATGTAGATCAAGGGGGAGGAAAGCGTAAAGGTAGTTTTGCTATCTACATCGAAACTTGGCATGCAGATGTTTTTGATTTCCTAGATTTGAAAAAAAATACAGGAAAAGAAGAGATGCGTGCACGAGATTTATTCTTTGCAATGTGGACTTCTGATTTGTTTATGAAAAGAGTTCAGGAAAACGGAAAATGGACTTTAATGTGTCCTAGCGAATGTCCTGGGTTGTACGATGTATATGGTGAGGAGTTTGAGAAGATGTATACTGGCTATGAAGAGGCAGGCAAAGGAAGAAAAACAATCAAAGCGCAGGAGTTGTGGGAGAAGATTCTAGAATCTCAGATTGAGACTGGAACGCCTTACATGTTATATAAAGATGCTGTTAATCGCAAGTCAAATCAAAAGAATTTAGGAACTATCCGTTCGTCAAACTTGTGTACTGAAATTATGGAGTATACCTCTGCTGATGAGGTTGCTGTTTGTAATCTAGCATCACTTTCATTACCTATGTTTGTGGAGAACGGTAAGTTTGATCATCAAGCGCTCTACAACGTAACGAAACGTGTAACTAGAAACTTGAATAAAGTTATCGATAGAAATTACTATCCGGTTAAAGAAGCAGAGAACTCTAACTTGCGTCACAGACCAATTGGTCTAGGAGTGCAAGGATTAGCAGATGCTTTCATCATGCTGCGTTTGCCTTTTACAGGTGACGAGGCTAAAAAGTTGAATCAAGAAATTTTTGAAACATTATATTTTGCTGCCGTAACTGCATCTATGGAATTGGCAAAATTAGAAGGACCTTATTCAACATTTGAAGGATCTCCAATCTCTAAGGGAGAATTTCAGCATAATCTGTGGAATATTAAAGATGAAGATTTATCAGGCCGTTGGGACTGGGCAGCATTAAGAAAAGAAGTAATGGAGCACGGAGTTCGTAATTCATTATTAGTTGCACCAATGCCTACTGCTTCTACTTCTCAAATTTTAGGAAATAACGAAGCGTTTGAACCTTATACGTCTAATATTTATACGCGTCGTGTATTGTCTGGTGAGTTCATTGTAGTGAATAAGCATTTATTACATGATTTAGTAGATCTTGGTCTATGGAATGAAACTATGAAACAAGAGCTGATGAGAAATAATGGTTCTGTTCAAGACTTAGATATTCCTCAAGACTTAAAAGACTTGTACAAAACAGTTTGGGAAATGTCGATGAAAGATATTATTGATATGTCACGTCATCGTGGCTATTTTGTAGATCAATCGCAATCATTGAATTTGTTCATGCAAAATGCTAATTATTCAAAACTAACCTCTATGCACTTTTATGCATGGCAGTCTGGGTTGAAAACTGGAATGTATTACTTGAGAACAAAGGCGGCAGTTGACGCGATTAAATTTACGTTGAACAACGATAAAAAAGCAGAACCAATCGAAGTGAAGTCAAAACCAGTTCCGGAAGTAGCTCCAGTAGCTGTGGAAGCGGAGATGAGTTCTGAAGAGTATAGAGCGATGGTCGAATTAGCTAAAAATTCAGGTCCAGACGATTGCGAAATGTGTGGTTCTTAAGTAATTCATATTATTGATTTTATATTTTTGATCGAAATCAGTAAAAAATAGATTTTTTCGTCTCTTCGACAGACGAGAAGTAATAAACAGCTACCATTTTGGTAGCTGTTTTTTTATACCACAGTTTTTGGTTTTAACGATTTTTCTGCTTTCTCGGGTAATCTATTTTATTTTGATATTCATTTGTTAAGTGAACTCGTAAGGCAATAAAAAATGAATTCTTTCGATCTTTCGGAATAAAAAGAGCTAGCTATGAATTAGTAATTACAGTATTTAGTAACTAAATGTAAATGTATAATAATGAATAGTCTGATTAATATTTTCATATTAATTGCTTATATTTGAGTAGGTTACTATGTATTTTGTTCTTTTTAGTATCTTAAAACTGATAATATGAAAACCAAAAAATTTACAATTACAGAGAATGTACTTGCTTCACAAGGACAACGTTTTTTGAACCTAATAATTGACTTAGTCTTTATTTACATCCTTGTTTTGAGTGCAGGAACGACTATTGTTTTAATAGCCGAAGCCACAAATAATTTTGCAGTTTCTAGCTGGGTGGAAAACATGAATATAGTAGAAATTATTGCTTACGGATTGTTAATATTATTTTTTTATTACTTTTTAACCGAAGTTTATTTCTCCCGCACCTTGGCGAAATTAATTACTCGAACTCTTGTTGTCAAGAGGGATGGTTCTAAGCCTACTGTCAAAATGGTTTTTATAAGAACTTTAAGTCGGTTTATTGTTTTTGAAGGCTTGTCGTATTTAGGTTCAGTTTCCAGAGGCTGGCATGATAGTCTTTCAGGAACTTATGTAGTCAAAAAGAAAAGGTTAGCCACAAGTATACGGTTTTTCAATAATCCAGAAGAATTTGGAAAAGCAGAATGATAAATAACCGTGGCACATATGAGGTAATGTGTTTTTTAAGTTGGTCAATACAAGGTTGGTAAATTAAACACAGCAGCGCTTTAAATTTTATTTAGAGAGTATGTATACAGCCGCTAGTGTTTTTTAGCGTTTAGAGGGTAGTTATGAAGTGCGACTTATGATTAATGACAGTATACAAGACATAAAAAAAAAAAGACCCATATGGCTTTCTTTTTGAATTTATATCAAAACATTAAAACTTATAAATCAGTAAACGGATCTATCCCATTATTAATTTCTTCGATTGATTGTCCTGTCTTAACATCTTCCAGTTTTAAATCAATTAAGCCTTTATGGCTTGTTGCAATTTTTAGATTGTTTTGAAATGTTTTCCAATTTTCCCAAGTCGTTTCCAGTCCGCCCACAGGAATAATACTAACCCACATGCGCCAAGCTTTTGGCATGTAGTTTTGGTCTACCAACCACACATAGGAATCTCCAGGTGTACTTCCTCCAGAAGCGTAGGTGATCATTAGCGCTTCTTGATTATCCTGCATCACGATACTTCTGGTAGTACCAGCATCTCGTAATTTGAAAGGCGCGATAAGCCAGAATGAATCATTATTGAAGTAGTCATTCCCTTTTTTTATAGCATCTGTTTTTTCAGAGTCAGTAAGTTTTTTATCATTTTCATAAGCGATACCTTCTATCGTTTGGGTATTATAAAGTACTTTATGATTATCCCACGCTACTTGAACTAAGTTGCGTTTTTTGTCCCAGAGATAATGGTGATTTCCTCTAAAGCTAAAAGAAACGGCGGCGGTAGAATCCCAAGCTGTTTGATTGATGGCTGCTTGAATTTTATCTGTAAGAGCTTCGGCTTTTGCTCCTTGTTGTCCTTCCGGTAGTGGAGTACTCACAAAATATAAAAATACTACTACCGCTAAAATAACGATAAGAATAATAGAACCAATTATTTTGAAAAGTTTTTTCATTATGTAAAATTGTTTTATTTGATAAGCTACTCAAAAGTACTAAAATAAGACCATTTCTAAAGAATGTTTTATACTATGTTACGAAACAACAAAGGGTTTAGCTTATTAAAGCCAAACCCTTTGTGTCCAAATTTGTGATGGTATATGAAGTTATTATTAAACCAAAACCTTTTCTGCCTCTTCAGTAAGTTCTATTGCGTTTTCTATATTCCACCCGCCTTCAATCATGCGGTGAACATAACAAGCATCGGCTTGTTTAAGCAATTCCCTTTTTTGTTCTGCATTTAAGTCACCTTCAATTTTAATTTTAGCAGTAACATGGGTACTTAGTTTTCCAGCTTCACCGCGTTTTACGTTTAGTTCAAATTCGCCGTCAACTTCACCAATTTCCCATTTGTTTTTTCTGGCAATGTAGCGCACGGTGGCTACCTTACACATCGCAATACTAGAGAGAATTAAATCCTCTGGTGAAAAGCCTAAATCAGTTCCTGCGCTTGCTGCAGGCTCATCACCTACAATTGCATGTCTACCGTTTGTAATTAAGGATTGGTATCCCGTAGGTAGGTTTTTTATGCTTATTTTTTTTCCCATTTTTTATTATTTTTTGAAATTTTTAATATCAGTTACAATTTCTTCTGTAGTAAAAACATGGCTTGCAATCATTTGAAAATTCACTAAGGCTGCTTCATACCCATTTAACCCTGGTAAAATAGCTGCTGCCGTCGCATCTTTCACTACAGCTACTCTAAAACCTGATTCTATTAAATCTCTCATGTGAGATTCTGTACATAGATTAGCCGACATACCTGCTAATATTACGCTATCAAAACCATGTTTTCTTAATTGTAAGGCCAAATCATTTGATTCAGGACCATATATTTTATGAGGACTAGTTACAATCACATTTGGTTCTCCTATGTATTTTTTGTACTGTTCTAGCCAATCGGCACCTGAGTTTTCAAATCCTACCATTGATAGTACACCTGTTCTATCAAACATATTAATTTTATGCATTAAAGCTTCCAATGAACCCTCAATTTGCCAGTTGTGATCATGTTCGAAATAGTAGTGTGGAGATACAAATACGGTGATATTTTCTTCTTTGGCAATTTTAAAAAGTTGATCTAAGTTTTCTACTGTATTGTTTCTCATTACACTCTCTCCTACGACGCCCCAGGTTGCACCTTCTGGGCTAAGAAAATCGTTTTGAGGATCAGTAATAACAATGGCGGTTTTTGCATCTACTTCGAAACCAGGGTCTGGTAACTGTGCAACTATTTGATTCGCGAATAATAATACTATCGATACTAATGTTAATTTTTTCATGATTTTAATTTTTATACTACTTGTTAAATAACTATTCATCTCTGATTTGCTTTGTACTCTGTTTTGAGTGTTTATAATTTTGCCGTTCTTAAATTAGAATCAGACAGTATTACTTCTCACTTTAAACTGTGCTGCCAGCTGCAGATTTTAATTAATTCAAAGGATTTTAGTTTCAATCCGTCACATTGTTATTAATTACAGTTCAACAGCTATTGGGAAATCAATAGGTACCTCTGTCACGTTGTGAAGTAGATTGGTGACGGTAATCACTCCAATTGCAACAATTAGGTCAACCAAGTTTTCTTTAGTATAACCAGCAGCATGAAAAGCGCTCAAAGAATCGGCTCCTATTTGTCCGTTAGAGCCCGCAATGCGCTGTGCCGTTTGCGCCAAAACATTTGTTTTGCTATCCCAGCTTGCTTCTCCTTTTCTAAGTTCAATAATCTGATCGTCCGTAAATCCATTCATTTTACCCGTCGCAGTATGTGCTGCTTGACAGTATTTACAGCCGTTTACCTGACTAACAGCCAAGTTAACTACTTCTTTTTCTTTGTTGTTTAATGAGGTCGCAGCCCCTAAAAATTGCATGTAGCTACCCAAGGCGTTTTTAGAATGTCCCATTGCGGCATAAATGTTAGGAACAAATCCAATACCTTTTTCTAGATTATCAAAAATAGCTTGATTGTTTTCAGAAACTTCGTCTCTTGTTGGTACGTTGAAATTTGACATGATTTTATTTTTTTATGTATTAATAATTATATAAAGAAGTGGCTACAGTCATAATAGTAATTTGTAGTCGCAACATTCGTTAATTTTTTTGTGCTACTTCAACTAATTCAGTTAATGTCTTTGGAATCTTACTAGCTAATAAATATTTTTTTAATCATCGGTTTTTATGTATTAAACACCTGTTTATCAAGATATTATAGTAAATATACAAAAAAATTGCTTTTAAGTTAAGTCCTTTTTTTTGAATAGTTATCTGATCTTGCTTTGACCTTTTTTTTAAGAATAAAGAAGTGTGTTTCTCTATTTTTTTTAAGTAGGCAGTTTTTGATGATTTTAATGAAACGGTTTCTACTATTTAGTCGCTCTCTTCTGTTGGCTTTCGCTAGCACAAGAGGTTCCGTAGAGAATCAAATTCTCTGATATTAGCTTTTTAGGATGCTTTTTAAATTATTGGTCATTACTGATTTGCTTTGTACTCCGTTTTGTGTTTCTACAATTTCTCCGTTCTTAAAATAGAATAAGGCAGGAATACTTCTCACTTTAAATTGTGCTGCTAACTCGGGGCTTTGGT
>JBLIKD010000007.1:0-27920 GCA_047636275.1 Flavobacterium sp.
GTTTCCATTTGGTTGGTGTTAGGAATTCAAATATAAAAGAATAATCCCATTTCAAATTACTTTGAGATGGGATTTAATATTCAGTTTAGAATAAATCATTTTTAATGGATTTTTTTTAAACTCTATAAAAATCAGGTCTTATGTCTAGATTTTACTTTGTCAGCACGACTCTATTTGTTGTCTTTAAAAACTCATTTTGTGTGTAATTTCTTTTTCTATATAATCTATTGTAAAAGTGTAGGTTTTAAGGTTAGCTTTTAAATGCGCTACTGTTTTATTGTTTACCCATTTAAGATCTATCACATCATCATAAGCATCATTAATTTCTACTTTACCTAAAAATGCATCTGAGGTATTTCTCAGACGAATTATCTTTAACTGGTTTTTTACAATATCTGTCTTTAGTCCTTGCTCGATGTCTCGCATGGATAATGTTGTACGGTTTATTTCCTTATGACCTGCACTACCACCGTTATCAGCTGCCTGATAATTGTTTTTTCCAGCAAAAATATCTAAATACCAAATTTGAGGTATTCCTGGCATAAACATTTGTATCGCTCGAGCTAAAAGTAACTTTTGCTTGTTTTCACCTAATGCACTAAAAAATGTAGCGTTTACTTGATAATAGGAAATCTTTTTTCCTGAAGGATCATAAAGATTTTTCACGCGACCACCGCGCTCCATGATTTTATTCATGATAGCTTCTATCTCACTATCTTCTAATAAACCTCTGTTATAAACTCCATTTACGTCTTTACCTTTTAAATCTAAAACAGGTATTCCATCATGGCAACCAAGCATGTTTACTGTTTTGTATCCTTTGGCAATAATTTCTTTTGCCCAACTCAATAAAGCTTTACTCGTTTTGTTTTCAATAGTATGGATCGTTAAACCCGGCAAGAAAAAGTCATAAATAGTATAGCCTTCTTTAGCTACTTCATCATGCAAATGCAAGCCATATTCTGCATGAATTTCAGGCAAGAGTTTTAAGTTGTTCTTTTGTGCTATTTGTTTAATACGTTCTAAATACTCCCAAGTACCCGGTTTATTAAAGAAATTTGACTCTCCAACTTCTTTATGTAAATAGGCAAAAGCATCTAAGCGAAGAATATTACAGCCATAACTGTTTAATTTTTTTAGCGTCTCTTCGTAGAAATCCCATACTAAAGGTGATTTCGCGTTCACATCCATTTGTCCTAGGTAAGAACGCTTTTGTTCGACAATTTGTAAAATTACTACTTTTAAAGAATTACAATCTGCAAAGTCGATATTCCCAAAATCTTGACCATGATCTATAGCATTGTTGATTTGTAGAGTTATAAATAGACTTTGTTCTTCTGTTAACTCTTCTATGTTTTGTAAATCAGTGGTAGTAATTTTATTGTACGTTATTTGTTGATAGAAGGTATTCCAAAAGGGTTGTTCTGTGCCATCCGGAAAATGAATTTTCAATACCGGTAAACCGGACTTTCGCATGAATAATTTATTGAGATATTCTGCTTTTGGAATTATAATACCGTCCTCCTTTTTAACTCCAGTTCTTTTCCAGAATTCATTCCAATTTATAAAGAAATCTTTGTATTTGGATTTGTTTCCATAATTAAGTAGGTCTTTGAATTGTGGCGAGGCTACAGAAAGATGATTTAGTACTATATCAAATTTTAACTTTATGTCAAGTTCTTTTAAATCCTTTAAATCTTTGGGGCTTACTAAATCTTTATTTATATCATAATCAATAATGGAAAAACCTCTGTCTAAGTCACTGTTAAAAAAGGTGGGCAAAACGTATAACAAAGAAAAAACATTCTTAAATTCAGTCATTTTAAGCATGTCTATTGTATCACTAAATTTTTCTCCGATACTATCTGGATAGGCATTTAGCATTACACCATTACTGATATTTTTGTTGTTTTCTTGCATAGTATTTTATAAAAGTTTCGATAGAATATTAATGTTGTCGGGTAATCGCCCAACATTTTGCAGTTTTAAAGCTGCTAATTTTAAAGCGATATCCAAACATTCATCAATAGTTTTTTTCTTGATATAAGCAAATAAAAATCCAGACCAAAAAGCATCACCAGCTCCAGTAGAATCCATTACTTTATCAATTTTTATCGCCGGCATTTGTGTGATTCCTTTTCCTTTTTGAGATAATTTTACGCCCTTGCTGCCTAAAGTTAAGCAAACAGTTTCTACTCCTTGATCATGAAAAAATTGAAATATATCTTCATGAGGTAGTTCTTTCTCAAAAAGACGTAGCATATCATCTTCGCTTATTTTTATTAGTGGGTTGAACTGACAATAATTTTTGATAACCTTAAAAGCTTTTTTTTGACTTTTCCACAGTTTTTTGGCGTAATTGATATCAATACTTAGTTTGCACCCTAGATCATGCGCTTCTTTTGCCTTTTTTAGAATTGTTTTCTGTGCGGGGTTTTTGCTTAATGCAAAACAGGTGGTATGAAATATTTTAGTTTTAGATAATATTTCGGTGGAAATTTGTTCTTCATAGATGCAACAATCTGCTGCACGAAAAGGTATGAAATCTGGAGTGCCTTCAGACCTCGAAACGAAAATAACACTTGTCGACTTATTATCCAAAGTAGTAATGTGACTTGTATTTACACCAACATCCGAGAGTTTCTCGAAAATATATGATCCAAAACCATCATCACCAACCGCAGCAACCATTGTAGCATTTAATCCTAATCTTGTGGAGTTCATAGCAACATTAGTAGGAGAACCACCTAAATACCTATGGTAATCTCTAGTTTCATTTATAAGAACACCTTCTTGATGCCCGATGAAATCTATAAGCACTTCGCCAACACAAAGGATGTCAATAGTATCTGTCTTGTTATTTATTGAATTATTCACTTAGTTTTTTGTTTTCTGTTTTTATAAATAAGGTACAAATAGCACTGATCATTAATAATACGCCAGCAAATGTTATTGCTAGTCGAGAATCATTATTTAAAAAGTGTTTAAGAATATATCCAAACGTAACATTTTGTATAATCATAGGTATCACAATCATCATATTGATTATGCCCATATAAACTCCATATCGCTCTTTAGGAATCTGCGAAACCACCATTAGGTAGGGAATCCCCATCATGCTTGCCCAACCTATACCAAATCCCGTAATTGCAAAAAACAATAAGTTTTTATCCTGTATGTGTGGGAAAACTAGAAATCCACTTGCAGCTAAAAGAAGACAGAATGCATGCACGTACTTTGGACCAAATTTCTTGGCAAAACCTACTAGTGCAAATGCAGTTAAGAAAGTAACTATGTTATACCAACCATTTACAAGTCCGGTCCAACCAACAGCTTCTTCATAAGCAGCAGGATTACTTTTGGGGGTAGCATTCCAAACGGATAAAGCAATACTCTTTGAGGAGTTTTGCCAATAGCAGAATAAGGCATACCACTGAAAAAGGTAGACTAATGCTAATTGCCACATGACTTTAGGCATATCGCCAATAGCCGACAAAATTTCTATAAGTGGTTCAAAAACACCTCTCTTACTAGATCTTAGATGTTCTAGTTCGGCTGTAGTAGGAGGGATCTCTTTGGTGGTTTTCATACTCCACCAGATACTTCCTATAGAACAGACGGCTCCTAAGAAGAAAGAAGCATATACCCAGGTAGGCAAAGAGCCTGTTTTTCCAATAAAAATCATTGGAAAAATAAATAATGACAAATTAGCCAATGTTTGCCCGAAACCAGTAAAAAAACTTTGCATTTGAAAACCCAAAGGCATTTGTTTATCATCAAGTTTGTCTGCAATAAAAGCGCGATAAGGCTCCATTGCAGTGTTGTTCCCTGCATCTAATATCCAAAGTAAACCAGCAGCCATCCATAAGGAACTACTAAATGGAAATAATAACAAAGCAAAACTACACAGTAAAGCGCCTATAAGAAAATAGGGTTTACGTCTACCCCATTTTGGGTGCCATGTTTTATCACTTAATGCGCCAATAAGTGGTTGAATTAATAATCCTGTCACAGGGCCTGCGAGATTTAATAATGGAATTTGATCCGGACTAGCACCTAGAAAGTCATAAATAGGATTTACTGCACTTTGTTGTAAACCGAAACTATATTGGATTCCGAAAAAACCAACGTTCATATTCCAGATTTGCCAAAAACTTAGTTTAGGTTTATTGAACATAACTATTCTGTTATTTTAGTGATAAAATCCTTAAAATTAGCATTGTTTACATAAAGCACTCCATATTTATCTACGACAGGAATTTGAAGATTATTAGTACTTATGTTTGCATTCCTCAATTTTATTAACATTTGGTTTAGTGCCTCTGTATCTCTATCAATATCAAAAAAGACAAAAGCCATTTGCTTCTTAGTTAAACTGTCTTTTAAGTCCGTACAATAATGACAATCTGGACTACCGTATATTATAATTGGTTTGTTGTTATCTTCTTTTGCAACAACAGTTTGTGCATTTCCATTAAGTTGAAAAAAGAAAGTAATAATAAATAATACGTGATAAAAAGTTTTCATTTTTTTAATTTTATAATAAGACAAAACGAATGTTTTTCTTAAAACGCTTCCCAAATTATAAAATATTTGGGAAGCGTCAATTAACAATAATATGAAACTTAATTAGAACTTGTACTGTAAAGATAATGTAGTAGAACGGCCAGTAATTGCTCTTGCTCTTACCAAGCGGTCTGCGCCAAATGCACCATCTACACCTTCAACTTCAGTAATACCAATAGTGTCAAAAATATTGTTTATGCCAGCAGCTAAAGACAGCCCTTTAGTCAAACCTACTTTTGCTAATAAATTAAGGTAAGCATATCCTGGCTGAATTAAATTGTTGTCATCAGTAGCAAATGATTTACTTGTTCCTAGTACTGTAAGGCCAAGTAGATGTTGTTTGCTAGATCCAAATACGTAAGTTGGAGATAAGTTATAAACAAAGTCCGCTTGTCTTCTTGGAGTTTTTTTATTGTTAGTGCCCAGTACTCCAGATGTTCTGTCTTCAACTATCGTAGCGTTAGTATACGTTACAGAACCGATTACAGAAAAGTCAGCAATAGTGTATGCTCCTTCAAATTCTACTCCAGTAGCTTTATATTTATTACCGGCATTTAGATTTAACGCAGTACCTGCAGCTTCGTCAGTAACACTATGAAAACCAGTTAAATTAACATATCCTGCAGAAAATTTTCTTTTGTAACCTGCCTCTAATTGAGAAATTCTATCGTATTGTACTATCGCAGTTCCATTAGCTCCATAGGCATTTCTATCTGCAGCTCTTCCTGAAGCGCCTACACTGGATCTACCAAAAACTGCAGAATTATCGTTAATTTTATAATTTAAACCAGCAGAATAAGACGTATAGCCATAATTATCTCCAATAATTCTTCTGTCAGTAGCCTGCACAACAGGAACGACTGTCTCTATACCTTCAATAGAACCATTTCCGTTCACATCAACCGGACCTTGTGTATTGCCATCGGCAATTGTACCATCAACATTTACATTATCATATCTAATACTTCCACTAAAATTCAACTTTTCAGTTATATTAGCATCGATACCTGCATATGGTGCATTTACAGTATGTTGTATATTGTAATTACGTTGACAGCAGTTGCCCCACACAGGAGTTCCGTATGCCCATTGACCAGCTCTAGAGTAACCATCTATATTAACTAATCTCGCTTCGCCGTCTCCTTTAACTTCTTGTAAGAAAGCATTCCATTGCCAAGAAATTTTAGTAGTTTGACTTGCTGTAAAGTAACCTGCTGTCACAGAAACATCGTCACCTAACTTTTTGCTGATTTTAATATCATTAAAAAGATTATTTAAATCATCCTGAGTCGTATCAAACATATGTATGTTTTGAATTAACCCATTTGCTGGAGCATAAACTGATCCATCGTCGGCATACGATAAAGTGCTCCCCGCCGGAATACCTAATCCAGCTACAAAGCTATTTGTGGTTCCAACTCCTGCAGAAAAAGGTGCAATCCAATTCCCTTTATTAAACGAAATTCTACCTTTTTCGCTAATTTTCCAACCTTCTCCTAGGTCAAATTCAAATTCTAAACCAATTGCTTGCGAAATAGGGTTGTTGCCCTTTCTCACATCTCTTAAAGTGGTGCCACTGTCACTAGAAGTAGGTCCCGCACTTTGTTGTGAGTACTTAGTTTGTAAACCATCTGTTGTAATATCAAAACCTGGCAAGTTCGCAAAGGTAGGATTAGCATCAGTACCTCTTAACAACATCGGCATTGGTAAATACATTGGTGTTCTGTCGTTCAAAAACTTAAAGCTTGTACGAATGTAGCCTGACTTAAATTCTTTAGTGATGTTAGCTTTAAATTGCCCACCTTGAGAGGCATTATAACCAGCTGATCTCGGTCCTTCACCAGATCGTACAAAACCACCTATATGATAAAATATGCCATTAGCTAATGGTGTACCATATTCGAAATCTAATCTGTTAGTGTTAAAATCTAAACCAATAGTTGAAGCAATAGATCCACTTTCCGTTTTACCTGTTTTGCTGATCATATTGATTATACCTGCTGGTCCATTAGTTGTTTGAGTAGAAGCTGAACCACCTCTTATAGATTCAACTCTTCCTATGTTAGAGTCAATACGTAACCAGTTGTCAGCGTTGCCAAAAGAGGTATCTCCAAACAGCATAACTGGTAATCCATCCTCCTGCAATTGTAGGTATCTGGATCCACCTGAAGATACAGGTACACCACGTACATTAAAGTTTGCATTACCTTCACCTCCAGAAGATTCTGCTCTTATCCCAGGAATATTTCTAAAAACTTCTCCTGTTGATCTTGGCGCAGATTGTTCTATCTGTTTAATTCCAATCGAAGATACAGACACACTAGATTCAAGTCTCGATTTTGGATTTACGACACCCGTAATAATGACATCATCTAACACGTTAGCATCTTCTAATAATGATATGTTTTGAACAGTGTTTCCATCGATTTTGGTATTTGTCTGTGTTGTTTTGTACCCAATATATGATGTAATAATTATTACGTTACCGTTTTGAAGACCAGAAAACAAGTATTTACCGTCTAAATCAGTAGTGGAGCCCTTAGCTGAGTTTTTGAGCGACACATTGACCCCTGGGATGGGTGATCCGGTTTCATCAGATACGATACCTGATAAAGTCGAATTTTGTGAAAACCCCAAATTGAAAAGCAATAATGCTATAATCAATCCCGTTTTCTTCATTATTGAATAGTCTGTTTTCATTGTTTAAATTATTTATTTGATTTTTTTTTGGTTAATTTTAGTTAAAAGTACTTTTAATACACTTTTAAAGTAAGTTAATTTGAACGAAAACGTTTTCGAATACACCGAAAACGTTTTCGTTTGAAGTAGTTCGGTATTTTTTCACGACATTTACCTCATGAGAGAGACTACTTTAAAAGAAATAGCAAATACTTTAGGTATATCTATTACAACTGTTTCAAAAGCATTAAAAAATTATCCTGATGTTAGCGATAAAACTAAAAAGTCGGTTATTGCTTTGGCTACAGAACTTAACTATACGCCAAACAGTTTCGCAGTAAATCTCAGAACAAAAGAGTCTAAAACTATCGGTTTGATTATTCCCGAAGTTGTTCATCATTTTTTTTCAAATGTGATTAAAGGCATTATTGCTAAAGCTGAGGAAGAGGGTTATTTAGTCATTATACTTCAGTCTAACGAATCTTTAGAGTTAGAAAAAAAACAAGTAGCGCTTTTAATTAATAAAAGAGTTGATGGAATTATAATGTCACTTTCTAACGAATCAAATGATGATTTACATCTTAAAGAGATTATAAAGAGAGGCATACCTTTTGTTCAATTTGATAAGTTTTCAAAACTAATCCTAAGCTCAAAGGTGATTATCAATGATCAAAAGGCAGCTATGGAAGCAACTCAACATTTAATTGATATGGGGTGTAGAACAATCGCGCATATTCGTGGTCCAGAAAATCCTCAAAATGCAATCGATCGTTTTATTGGATATAAAAGGGCTTTAGAAAAAAATGGAATTGTTTATGATTCTAAATTGGTATATTGTTGTAAAAATGTCACTTTTGAAGAAGGGCGTGAGTTTGCTAAGCAAATAACAGATGATCATAGTGATGTCGATGGAGTTTTTGTAATAACGGATTTGGTAGCTGTTGGGGTTTTGGCTTATTTCAATGATATAAATATAAAAGTCCCTGGGCAAATCGCGGTGATTGGCTTTGGTAATTGGTTTGTGTCAGAGATTAGTACTCCAAAATTGAGTACGGTAGAACAGCCAAGCTATGAAATGGGTGTTGAAGTAATAAGTTTGTTGTTAGAAGAAATGCAATGCAATAAAGAAAACAAGCTTTTTGAACCTAAGATAGTCGAGTTAGGTACTAGTGTAATCGTACGGGAATCAAGTTGTGCAATATAATAAAAATTAGAAAAAAAAATCCCATTTCAAATTGATTTGAAATGGGATTTTTTATAAAAAATAGAATGAATTATCCTAATGCAGCTCTTTTGAAACCTGTAACAATAAGATCTTTGTCTAAAGATTTTACGTAGTTAGCAACGCTCAATTTATTGTCTTTAATATAATCTTGGTTTACCAAGGTGTTGTCTTTAAAGAAACGAGCTAGTTTACCTTTAGCGATATTGTCTAACATTGCTTCTGGCTTCCCTTCTTGACGCAAAAGATCTTTTGCTATTTCAATTTCTTTTTCGATAGTTACAGCATCAACTCCAGATTCGTCTAAAGCAATAGGAGACATAGCCGCAGCTTGCATCGATACGTTTCTAGCTACCTCTTCAGCACCTTCTATATTTTTAGATAATGCAACTAAAGTAGCAATCTTGTTCCCAGAGTGGATATAAGACCCTACAAAAGCACCTTCTAATTTGTCGAAAGTTCTGATTTCTAGTTTTTCTCCGATAACTCCAGTTTGCTCGATCAATTTATCAGCAATTGTGATTCCGTTGAAATCTGAAGCTAAAAATGCCTCTTTAGTATCAAAGTTCAATGCTTGATTAGCCATTTCAGTAGCCATCTTCACAAAGCTTTCATTCATACCTACGAAGTCAGTCTCACAGTTTAATGTGATAACAACACCAGCAGTTTTGTCCGCATTTACAACAGCAATCGCAGCACCTTCAGTAGATTCTCTATCTGAACGATTTGCAGCTACTTTTTGTCCTTTTTTACGTAGGTTTTCAATCGCTAAATCGAAATCTCCATCTGCTTCAACCAAAGCTTTCTTGCAGTCCATCATTCCTGCGCCAGTGGCTGTTCTTAATTTATTTACGTCTGCAGCAGTTATTGTTGCCATGTTGTATTTGTTTATAGGGTTATAAGTAAAAATTCCAATTCCTAAATTCCAATTTCCAATTTTATTAAATTATCGACTTACAGTCTCTAATTTATTTTCTGGAATTTGGAATTTAAATATTGGAATTTAAATATTGTTTTATTCTTCAGTTGCTGGAGCCACTGTTTCTGCAGCCGGAGCTGCTGTTTCAGTTGCTACTGGAGCTACTGTTTCGGCCGCCGGAGCTGCTTTTTCAGTTGCATCAGTTTCTTTGTCAGAACCTCTATCAGAAAGTCCTTCAACAATTGCAGCCGTTACTAAAGATAAAATTTTATCGATTGATTTAGAAGCATCATCATTTGATGGAATAACAAACTCTACTTCACGAGGATCAGAGTTAGTATCAACCATTGCAAAAACTGGAATGTTTAATTTTTGAGCTTCTTTTATTGCGATGTGTTCAGCCTTGATATCCACTACAAATAATGCAGCTGGTAATCTTGACATATCAGAAATGGAACCTAAATTTTTCTCTAATTTAGCACGCTGACGATCAACTTGCAAACGCTCTTTTTTAGAAAGGGTCATGAATGTACCATCTTTCTTCATCTTATCAATAGTAGCCATTTTTTTAACAGCTTTACGGATAGTTACGAAGTTAGTTAGCATTCCACCAGGCCATCTTTCAGTAATGTAAGGCATGTTTGCAGCTTTTGCTTTTTCAGCAACGATGTCTTTTGCTTGCTTTTTTGTAGCTACGAATAGTATTTTTCTACCTGATGCGGCAATTTTTTTCAAAGCTTCATTAGCTTCTTCAATTTTTGCTGCGGTTTTATATAGATTGATAATGTGAATACCATTACGTTCCATATAAATGTAAGGAGCCATATTTGGATCCCATTTTCTAGTCATGTGACCGAAGTGGACACCTGCTTCTAGTAATTCTTTTACTTCTACTTTGTTTGACATTTTTTGTACTAGTTTACGTTCTGTTGATTAGCAATGTACATATGGCGATTTCTCGGCTATATACATTTAGATGCTAAACTAATTTCCCGCCTCGACGGGACAACAACAACATTGTTTTAAATTCAATAATAAACTCAATTAGTCTTGAACACATATGTTCAAGACAGGTAGTATTAACGTTTCGAGAATTGAAATTTCTTACGAGCTTTCTTCTGACCGAATTTCTTACGTTCAACCATTCTTGGATCTCTTGTTAATAAACCTTCTGGTTTCAAGATTAGTCTGTTTTCAGGATTCACTTCACACATAACGCGTGCTAATGCCATTCTTACAGCTTCTGCTTGTCCAGTTGAACCACCTCCGTAAACATTTACTTTTACATCAAAGTTAGTTGCATTTTCTGTCATAGACATTGGTTGCATAACTTTGTACTGTAAAGTAGCCGTTGGGAAGTAAGTTGCGAATTCTTTTTTGTTTACAGTGATTACTCCTGTCCCTTCCGAAACATAAACACGTGCAACCGCGGTTTTTCTTCTACCGATTTTGTGAATAACTCCCATTACTTAAGATCGTTTAGGTTAACTGTTTTCGGTTTTTGTGCACCTTGTTTGTGCTCTGAACCTACAACAACATTTAAATTTCTAAAAAGTTCAGCACCAATTTTGTTTTTTGGTAACATTCCTTTTACAGCTTTTTCTACTAGTAATGCAGGGTTTTTTGATTGCAATACTTTAGCAGTTAAAGTTCTTTGCCCTCCTGGGTAACCCGTGTGACGCATGTAGATTTTCTCGTCCATTTTGTTACCAGTAAGGTTGATTTTCTCTGAGTTGATAACGATTACGTTATCCCCACAGTCAACGTGCGGTGTGTAACTTGGTTTGTACTTACCTCTAAGAATCATTGCGACCTTCGATGCAAGACGACCTAAGTTATGCCCATCAGCATCTACAACAATCCACTCCTTTGTAACGGTGGCTTTGCTCGCTGATTTTGTTTTGTAGCTTAATGCGTCCATAATATTATTTTAATTAAACATTCCATCCCCATTAAAGGGGATGCAAAAGTACAATTTATTATTTTAAATACAAATAGCTTAAAAGAATAATTTTTTCTCTCCTTGTCCCTGATTATCAAATGAATATTTGATCTGCTACGGATTACTTATCTTTTGCAATTATACATTATCATAGCTTTCTATTTTTATATTACTTTTGTTATCGAAATAAAATTTTTATATTGCAAAACAGCAATAAAAAGCCATTTACCTAAAAATAGCTGTCTACAAGCAAAGAAAAGTATATATTTAGCACAGTAAGATGCATTAACAATAAATTGCTAATAAAGTCAACACCTACCTTAATTATGAAAGTCAAAGCAACTCTTAAACAAATAGCAAAAGAACTTAACGTTTCTGTTTCCACAGTTTCAAAAGCACTTAATGATAGTCCTGAAATTAGTGATCAAACAAAAATTAAAATTAAGGAATATGCAAAGCTTAAAAACTATAAACCCAATGTGATTGGTTTAAATCTTAAAAACCGTAAAACAAAAACAATAGGAGTTATTATACCTAATATTCTTAACTCTTTTTTTGCTAAAGTTTTTAGCGGTATAGAGAAAGTTGCGGATGAAAAAGGGTACAACGTTATTATGTGTATTTCTAATGAATCTATGGACAAGGAGGCACATACTTTAGAAATGTTGAGCAATGGTACCATAGATGGGTTTATTTTGTCAGTGTCTGAAGAAGCGCAAAAATTGGTTGAATACAATCATTTTTCAGCGATTATTAATGATGGCACTCCGATAGTTATGTTTGACAGGACCGCGGATGGTATTGAGTGCGATAAGGTAATTGTTGATGATTTTGATTCTGCCTTAAACTCTACGCAACGTTTAATCGATCTGGGATGCAAAAATATTGCTTTGTTGTCTTCTGTAGATAATTTGAGTGTTGGCAAATTAAGAGTGGAAGGGTATTTAAAAGCTTTAAATGACAATAACATTCCAATAAATGAAGATATAATTCTTCGGACGGACTCTGAAGAAGATTTGAATAGTAAAATTGAAGCGATTTTTGATAATAATACTATTGACGGTGTCTTTGCTTTGGATGAAAGCGACTCCGTTGCGGCTTTAAAAATAGGAATGTCAAAAGGTTATAAAATTCCTGAAGAGCTCTCGGTAATTGGATTTGCTGATGGGGTTTTAGCTTCAAGAAGATTGACACCTAGTTTAACCACTATAAGTCAGCATGGTGTCGAAATAGGCGAAGTGTCCGCTAAATTGCTTATCGATAGATTAGAATCTAAAGAAGAAAATCTTCCTTATCAAACAGTTGTCATTAAAACAAAATTAAAGGAAAGAGAGTCCACAAGAAAAGGGTGATCATAATCGGAGTAAATACAGCACAAAAAAACCATTTGCAGTTTAAATTGCAAATGGTTTTTTTTATTTTAAATTCTTTTGACTTCTTCCTTCAGGATTTACTGTAGCTTCTAATTATTTGTACAATGCTATGGTTTTTGTAGTTGGTTTAATATAGTCAATCATGGATTGATTTTCTGCGATGTATAGGCAAAACCCAAATGGGATAATGACGGTGCTAGTTACTACTAATCATGGAATACTTCTTAGTGTGCTTCGAGCCAATCTTTACCCATGCCTAGCTCAACAGTTAGAGGTACATCTAGTTTGAATGCATTTTCCATTTCGTATTTAATCATCGTTTGTATTTTCTCTAATTCGCTGTTGTGTGCATCAAACACCAGTTCATCATGAACCTGTAGCAACATTTTACTTTTCCAGTTTTCTGTAACTAGTTTTTTATGGATGTTGATCATGGCTATTTTTATAATATCAGCAGCACTTCCTTGTATAGGGGCGTTAACCGCATTTCGCTCCGCACCACCACGTACCATTGCATTTTGGGAATTAATATCTTTCAAGTAGCGACGACGACCTAGTATTGTTTGTACGTAACCGTTTTCGCGTGCAAATTCAATTTGCTCCTGGATGTATGATTTTAATCTTGGATAGCTCTGGTAATAGGCTTCGATCAAATCAGCACTCTCTTTACGAGATAGGTTGGTTTGATTGCTCAGTCCGAACGCTGAGACTCCGTATATAATCCCGAAATTAACCGTTTTCGCATGGCTTCTTTGTTCTCGGGTCACTTCTTCTGAAGGAACATCAAATACTTTTGAAGCAGTTGATTTATGAATGTCTTCATTGCTTAGAAAAGCTTTTATCATGTTTTCTTCTCCACTCAAGGCAGCAATGATACGCAATTCAATCTGGGAGTAATCGGCAGAGATTATAGTATAATTTTCATCGCGGGCAATAAATGCTTTTCTGATTTTTTGTCCCCGTTCGGTGCGAATAGGAATATTTTGCAAATTCGGATTTGTCGAACTCAATCGGCCTGTTGCTGCCACAGTCTGCATATAATCGGTATGAATGCGCTTTGTCACTGCATCTACTTGTAAGGGCAATGCTTCAACATAGGTATTTTGAAGTTTTATTAAGGAGCGCCAATCTAATATTGCTGAAACTATTTCGCTGTCTTTTGCTAAATAACTTAGAATTTCTTCGCCGGTTGCATATTGACCGGTCTTCGTTTTCTTTTGTTTGGGTCCTCCCAATTTTAGTTTTTCAAATAAAATATCTCCTAACTGTTTTGGAGAAGCCAAATTGAATTTTTCGCCTGCAATCTCAAAAATAGTAGCTTCTAGCGTTTTAATATCTTTGTCTAATTCTTCTGATAATGATTTTAAGAACGGAACGTCTAATCGAATTCCCTCTTTCTCCATATCAGCTAATACTTTTACTAACGGAATCTCGATTTCGTCAAAAAGCTTTTTGGTCCCTGTTCTGTCTAACTCAGCGGTAAAAAGTTCTTTTAATTGGAACGTTATATCAGCGTCTTCAGTAGCGTATTCCTTTATTTCCTCTAATTCGACATCACGCATCGACTTTTGATTTTTTCCTTTTTTTCCAATTAGGTCTTCAATAGGCTTTGGGGAATATTTTAAATAAGTCTCTGCAAGGATATCCATATTGTGGCGCATATCTGGATTAATTAGATAATGAGCAATCATGGTGTCAAATAATTTTCCTTCAACATTAATGCCGTAATTAGACAGTATTTTTAAATCATATTTCAAATTCTGTCCAATTTTCTCAATTTTTTCATTTTCGAAAAAAGGCATAAATTTTTCAGCGAGGGCTTTTGCTTCAACCTGATTCTCCGGAAAGGGTACGTAAAATCCTTTTCCCTTTTCATAAGAGAGAGAAATTCCTACTAACTCCGCATGCAAGGCATCTAGTCCGGTGGTTTCAGTATCAAAACAAACAGAGCTTTGTTTTGATAAATTTTGTAATAATAACTTCAGCCCTAAATCTCCTTGAATGATCTGATAAGAATGTTCAGTATCCTGTAGTGTTTTGTAATATTTATGGTGATTTTCTTCTGAAGATTCATCTGAAACTCCATTTCCAAAAAGATCAAATTGATCTTCGCTTTTTTGTTGGGACTTTTTGGATGAGTCGTCATCATCATTAGACCTACTTACAGTTGCGTTACCTTCTCTTTTAAAAATTGAGTCAAACTGCTCTGCCATTCTTCTAAATTCTAACTCGTTAAAAAGAGCATCTGTTTTTTCGACATCTGGAGTAGATAATTCATAATCCTTTTCGTCAAAAATAACGGGGCAGTCGAGTAAGATGGTTGCTAAAGTTTTAGATAAGATGCCTTTTTCTTTGTTGGCTTCAATATTCTCTTTCATCTTTCCTTTTAGCTTGTCGGTATTGGCCAAAAGATTTTCCATGGATCCGTATTCTTTTAGGAACTTCTTAGCGGTGACTTCTCCCACACCAGGCAATCCCGGAATATTGTCAGCCGCGTCACCCATCATTCCTAGAAAGTCAATCACTTGTTCGGGTCTCTCAATTTGGAATTTTGCTAAAACTTCTGGTACACCCCATATTTCTATACCATTACCCATTCGGGCTGGTTTGTACATAAATATATTTTCAGATACCAGTTGCGCAAAATCTTTGTCGGGGGTTACCATAAAGACTTTGTAGTTTTCTTTTTCAGCTTGTTTGGCTATTGTTCCTATTAAATCGTCTGCTTCATAGCCTTTAACTTCAATAATAGGGATATGCATCGCCTTCAGTAATTCTTGTATGTAAGGAACAGCAATTTTTATCGCTTCGGGAGTAGCATCACGGTGCGCTTTATATTCTGGAAATATTTCGTTTCTCAATTGGCTACCGCCATTGTCAAAAGCGACAGCTAAATGATCTGGTTTTTCTCTTTTGATAACATCCATCAACGAATTCATGAAGCCCATGATGGCCGAAGTGTCCATTCCTTTTGAATTGATTCGGGGGTTTTTTATAAAGGCATAATAGCCGCGAAATATTAAAGCGTAGGCATCGAGGAGGAAAAGGCGTTTTTGTTGTGACATATTTATGGTTTTGAAAAGATTTCAAAAGTACAAAACTTAAAAGATAAAGATAGAGCTGAATTTAATATTTCTAAAAATTGGAGCCGTAACTATTTTTTAAGGGGAGCAATTATAATAAGGTTAGCTATAAATAATTGCATTTGCCTCTGGCTTGAATGCGTTAAAAGGCTAGAAGTAGGCTGTGTATTTGATTAAGTCGATCCGTTTATTCTAAATAGGCGATAGTTATCTCTGACTAAATTAAAAATTTTGGCTTGTCACTTGTAGACATGATAATTTTTGAGGTAAATAAAAAGAGCTATTTATTTTAGTGCTTTTACTATTTTAAAAAGCGTAAGGATAAAAAAATTGCTACGATTTTAGTTAAATATTGATTAATAATTACACTTACTGTTTTCTTAATTTGTTATTTTGCCAATAAAAATAATTACAATGATTTTTCGTATCCTGTTTTTAAGTTTTATCCTTATTACGGTAGAGCTTTATGCATTTCAAGCATTAAGAACATTAATAAAGTTAAAATGGGTTTTGGTTTTTTATCAGGTCATTAGTGTGTTGGTTTTTATATATATTATTTATTCTTTTCTTCAATTTGACCGTTCTGTGGGGCAAACGAAGCAGACACTCTTTACAATGGGCTTAGTGCTTTTAGTGTATGTTCCTAAAATGGTATTGACTCTGATATTGCTTGGCGAAGATTTATTTAGAATAGGAGCTGGGTCAATAAATTATTTTGTTGACTACAATGATAACACAAGCTTTTTAGCGTCGCGGAGAAAATTTGTAAGTCAGGTAGGATTAGGGTTAGCGGCGATTCCATTTATGTCGTTGATTTACGGAATTACTATAGGTAAGTACAACTATAAAGTAATAAAGCAACGCATCTTTTTTCCCGATTTACCGGATGCCTTTGACGGTTTTACTATTACACAAATATCAGATGTTCACAGTGGCAGTTTTGATAATCCGGATAAGATTAATTATGCTATCGATTTGGTAAATGAGCAAAATTCAGACATGATTCTTTTTACTGGTGATATTGTTAATACGGACGCAAAGGAAATGCATCCTTGGATAGAAACGTTCAATAGAATCAAGAAACACGAGCACGGGAAGTATTCCGTTCTTGGAAACCATGATTATGGAGAATATGTCACTTGGCCTACAGAGCAGGATAAAGCAGATAATTTTCAGGCTATAAAAAATCTTTATGGCGATATTGATTTCAAGCTATTGTTAAATGAACATACCTATATACAAAAGGGAGATGATAAAATCGCGTTAATAGGAGTTGAGAATTGGGGACAAAATTTCAAAAAGGCAGGCGATATTAATAAAGCTTCTGAAGGGGTGCGTCAAGAAGATTTTAAAATTTTGATGAGTCACGACCCAAGTCACTGGGATTATGAAGTTAAAAATCATGAGAAGAATTTTCACTTAACATTATCCGGTCATACGCACGGGATGCAATTTGGAATTGAAATCCCTGGTTATTTCAAGTGGAGTTTAGCTCAATATGTTTATACGCAATGGGCCGGCTTATATGAAAACTTGGGAAGATATGTCTATGTAAATAGGGGGTTCGGTTTTCACGCTTACCCGGGTCGGGTTGGAATTATGCCGGAAATCACAGTAATAGAACTAAAAAAAGGTAAGAATGTAGCATAATTAGTTAAAAATGCTACATTTGTAAACTGAGAGCTGTTTTTTTTGCAGATTAAAAATTTAATTCACTGATTTTATGTCAAAATTTGGAGAGCTTATAAGTGCACAAGTACCTGTGTTGATAGATTTCTATACAGATTGGAATGAGTCGTCTGTTTCTATGCATCCTGTAATTAGAGATGTAGCAGCGGCACTTGGCGATAAAGCAAAAATCATTAAGATTGATGTAGACAAAAATCAAGAATTAGCTGACGCTTTAAGAATTAAAGGGCTTCCTACTTTGATGATTTATAAAGGTGGCCAAATGATATGGAGACAGTCAGGTGAGCTGGATGCTAATACTTTAATAGGTAAAGTACAGGAGCAATTGTAATGTTTTTGGTTGTAGTACCGTCGTTATATAACCTCACATTGAAAGCCATTTTTATCTATATAATCCAATACTTTTGGTAGTGTGTATTCTAGGTTTTTGAATGCTTTCACGCTGTCGTGAAATACAATTATACTCCCTGGTTTTATATTGGAAACTACATTTTTCAAGCATTTTTCTTTTGTGATTGTTTGATCAAAATCAGCACTTAGAACATCCCACATAATAATTCTGTACCCTTGATGCTGTAATTTTTTTCCTTGTATGAATTTAATTTTACCATACGGAGGACGAAAAATTTTAGAGTCTAAACTTCTGATTTCTTTGGTATGATTTTCAATCGAATTCTCGCACAATGAAATATTGGCGTTATACTCCCTATTTGTAGTCTTCCATCCGTTTAAATGATCGAAGGTGTGATTGCCTACTGAATGGTGTTTTTCTATTAATTTTTCAAAAATAGAAGGGTATGCTTCAATATTTTTTCCAATGCAAAAAAAAGTAGCTCTCGCATTGTGCTGATTCAGTTTTTCTAAAACCCATTCCGTAATTTCTGGAGTAGGTCCGTCATCGAATGTGAGGTACACTTTCTTTTCGGTAGTAGGAAAGTCCCATATGTATCGAGAGAATAGCTTTTTTATCAGTGAATGTGTTTTAACCCAGTAAAAACTCATCAAAATCTTTTTTTCTATCAAAAATAAAAAAAATGCAGCAAAAAATATAAATTTTGCTGCATTTTTTAAAAGATATTTAGATTTTTTTTATTCTTTCTCTCGTCCAAAACGTTTGAACATTTCAATATAGGTATTAAATACAGTCTTGTTCTTTACATAGAAATTTAGATCTCCATTTTCTTTCATTACCAGTAGTAAGCTTCTGTAGCGTTCTAGGTCTGTGATAATATCAACAGCTAAACTAGATTGTTCTGAAGGCTTTAAATGACTATAGTAATTAAGATTGTCTTTGTACTTGGCCATCAATTTCTCCAAAAGTACTTGCGCTTTTGCTTTTTCACCCACTTGGTAGTATCCTTTTGTAAAAGGTTCTACTAAAGAATAATAACCAAACTTATCTAGTGGCATTTTTGCTAGCGCCAAATCAATAATCGTTTTTGCCTTTTCAAACTTTCTTTCAGCAATCAATTGATCCATTAATCGGGCAAGATTGGTTCTGTAAGTGATACTCTCGCGTCTGGTTTCCGGATCATGGTATATTTTATCGCTATCACTATTGCCCCAATCCCATTTCATGACATTGGTGTACATTTTTTCAGAATCAATTTGTCCCATGTCTAATGGACTACCGTCTTTAGGAATAGTTGTCTTTACAGGGACTAATTTATAGACCATTCCATCAAGCTGAAGGTATTCTTTCATCCAGAGGTAGTCTTCATCATCAAAAGCACCAGGGCTAAAGAAGATGGGTCTTTTCCAATTATTATTAGCTACCATATCCAGCATCATTAGCCGGTTTTTATACAATGCATTCCCTTTAATATCAATATCTATATAAGGTACGATAGAATCATAGTATTGAGGCGAAACGACCCTGTTTTTTATAATAGCATCTTTGTCAACAGGGATCCTGATTTTATTTGTTGGATAAAAATGAATCGTCTGTCCATTTTGCATACCAACTGTAGATTTTGGATTTTTAATAAAATCCATAAAATCTTTAATTTCCCATCTGCTTTCTGTTTTGGGGATATGCACTACATAATCCAATTTGTCTCCTACATATTGGTCATGTGTAAAAGAGATTGGCAGTGGATCCGCTTCATATGTTTTTGTTTTCATCTGATCGATATACCAATCCGTCATAAAAAGGCTCGTATTTACAATCTTAATATCGGTCCTGATATGTTCTATTTCTTGGGCATACCATAGTGGGAATGTGTCGTTATCGCCTATTGTGAATAGAATGGCATTAGGAGCACAGGAATTAAGGTATGCCTTGGCCATTGCTGTTGCGGTATACTTTCCAGAACGGTCGTGGTCATCCCAATTTTGGGATGCCATAAGCACGGGAGCAGCTAATATGCTTGCCGCAATAATTATCGGACCTGCTATTTTTGGTGCTAAATATTTTTGTGCACTTTCATAAAGCGCATATACTCCAAAACCGATCCATATGGCAAAGACATAAAAAGATCCTACTAAAGCATAATCGCGCTCTCGTGGTTCAAAAGGTCTTTCATTTAAATAAATTTTTAATGCAATACCAGTGA
This sequence comes from Flavobacterium sp., assembly GCA_047636275.1. Lineage (GTDB taxonomy): Bacteria > Bacteroidota > Bacteroidia > Flavobacteriales > Flavobacteriaceae > Flavobacterium. The sequence goes on from JBLIKD010000007.1 coordinate 20,029, forward strand.
ATAAGAATAAAGTCAACAGCACATAAAAACTTTTTCGGTCTTTAGTCGCGTGATACATGAGTCCGATAAGTCCCAAAAGGAATGGAAGAAAATAATAGGTGTTTCGCCCTTTATTTTGCAGAACATCTTCTGGTAAGTTGTCTTGCGAACCCAAATGTAACTCATCCATGAATTTTATTCCGCTCATCCAGTTTCCGTCTTGACTATCGTATCTTCCTTGTATGTCATTTTGACGTCCTACAAAGTTCCACATCAAGTACCTCCCGTACATATAACCAAATTGGTATTCGAACATAAAACTTAAATTGTCTACGGTCGTTGGTTTATCTATTATTAAATAATCACCATAACTTTTCAGAAATTTTACATAACCGTCATTGTCAATCTGCTTTTGAGCGTAAGCAGTTCTAAATTCAGTTACCGTTTTTCGAATTTCACTCTTTAACTGTCCAATAGCTCGGGTATAGTCTGCTTCGGATAGTTTGCTGGCGTCAATTCCGTATTTGGCTAAATCTTCTTCATAAGGATAGGCAGGATTGAGTCTAAAAGCAGGCGCAGTGGTGAAGTTCATATAATTTGCTATATGGTCCGTACTCCACATTCTAGGTAAAATAGTTTTATGAGCGTCATCACTATTTTGCACCGCATTTTTGAAATTATTTACAATCTCATATTTTCCTGTTTTGTAGTTCCTTTCGTAGTTTGGAGCTTTGTCTAGGTACGGATTATCTTTGTCTAAACCAGCAAAAACCTCAGTATACTGAGGGCCATAAAATAAAGGGTTAGAGCCATATTGTTCTCTATTATAGTAAGCTAAAACTTCGCGCGCATCTGAAGGTTTATTTTCATTGATGTTCACATTTGCATTAGCACGAATGGGTAACATTGTCCAGGTCGAAAATCCAATTAAAACGAATAAAACACACAGGATAAGTGTGTTGAACGTTACGAGTCCTTTGTTGTTAGTGTATTTTAAACCGAAATAAAAGGTAGCAGAAAGAAGAATAGTAACTAGAATCGTTCCGGAGTCAAACGGCATTCCTAATTCATTAACAGTGAAAACTTCTGTACCAGCAAAGAAAGACATGGTTAATGGCAGCAGTAACTTGAAAATAAATAACAATATCGAAATAACTACAACATTGGCAATGATGAAGTTTTTGATAGTCACTGTTTTGTAATGCTTAAAAAAGTACAATAGCCCGATAGACGGAATCGTCAGAAGAGCCATGAAGTGAACTCCAAAAGACAGTCCGATAACTAATGAAATAATCAGTAGCCATCGGTTTCCTCTAGGGGAGTCCATGTCTTGTTCCCATCGTAAACCCAACCAAAAAAGCAAGGAAATGAATAAAGAGGCCATAGCATAAACTTCTGCTTCTACAGCATTATACCAGAAACTATCAGAATACGTAAATGCTAGAGATCCAACAAATGAACTGCCCAGAATTACAATAGCATTGCTTGTCGTCAATGGCACTGCTTTGTCCTCTTTTTGATTTGGTGCAGTTACTCTTGAGATCAATTTTTTCAAAATTATCGACGAGGACCAAAACAGAAATAATATGGTAAAAGCACTTGAAACAACAGAAGTCATATTAACCATTAATGCGATATGTTCGTTGTCTGAAGCAAACATGGCAAAAAAGGCACCAATCATTTGAAATAAAGGCGCTCCGGGCGGGTGACCGACTTGAAGTTTAGCAGCAGTGGCGATATATTCTCCACAGTCCCAAAAGCTCATCGTAGGTTCAACTGTAAGAGTATATGTTATTAATGCGATTACAAAGGTAAACCAACCTATAATCGTGTTCCATTTATTGAAATTGAATGGCGCCTTATTCATGTATTGAAATTTAGTTATATTTTAAGTTGCAAAGAAAATGTTTTTTTACTTAAGGTAGGAAACATTAGCTAAATTTTCTGGCAAACTAATTTAATCGGTAACAGCTTGGTTTGTAGTTGTTTTAAAAATGCAGTTAGTTTGAAGCGTTTTTTATTCAAAATTTTTTTAATAAAAAACGAAAAAAAGTTTGTACAAATTGAATTTAATTGTAAGTTTGCACTCGCTTAGCAGCAATGATGGTCTATGGTGTAATGGTAACACAACTGTTTTTGGTACAGTCGTTCAAGGTTCGAGTCCTTGTAGACCAACAAAAGCCTCTCTATTCGAGAGGCTTTTTTTTTGTCTCAAAGTGTAATCAGCATAATGATAATTCTTCGTAGCACACTTTTCAATTTAGTGGGGTTGTCAGATTGTTTTTGTGTTCTGAAGTTTTGTTGTATTTGTAACTGCTCCTCCGTGAGCGCATCGTTTTATTAAATTAACATTTACACTACCGCCGTTTTAAAAAAACTTCTCTTGTTGTATTCAAATCGTTGTAAATATGCGTTTTGTAGTTGGTACTTTTAAAATTAGTTGTTAATCGATTATTCTATTATCTCTAATCACTTTTTATTTAACGTTATTAAGGCTGAAAACGATTACTAAATTGTATTGTTATGTCGAACGTTTGTCTACGTGCAAAAACTGTTTCGAGAGTTTTTTTATTTGTCGCGAAAAATTTGATGCGAAAGGGAAATTAGCCTTTGTCAGTTTTGGTGTGTCTTTTTTTTGATTGCCAAAATTTAAACTTTCAAAAGTCAGAATCATTTTTTAGTATTGTACTCAGCCCGCACTCTTTAGGTGTAGAATAATTCATGAGATTCCATGGCGATTAATCCAATTTCATTTTTAAGGATGAAAAATAAAATTGGATAAGGATTTGTTTAAAAAGTGCAGATCTAAATATTTATTTTTTGATTTCACTGAATGTTTCTTTTGAATTATTAACAAACTGAATCGCGTCGAGCATAGTTTAATTTTGTTTTGGTTAGTTTGGGTCCTATTTCTATCATAAATATTTGTAGTATGAGGGTATTTCGCTTATCTGAAATTAGAGCGATGCTGCTTTAAACGACTCTGTTATTTTTCGGAAGGGGTATTGAAACTAAAGATCGCTTCATAATTAGACAGGTCTAATTATAAGAAAAATCGTTATTTTGCTAATTGTATGAAGTTTGGTAATCATTTTATAGCATCCAATCAATTCGATTTATAAAAAAAACACTATATTTGCACCGTTATTTATTAAAATCTAGATAATGAGGCACGCATTGCGTGCCTCTTTTTATAAAAAGTATGACATTTAAAGAAAAAGTAAATTTATTGTTGACTGAAGTTCTTGCAGAAAAGCCTTCGCTTTTTTTGATAGACCTTCACATCACCGACGCTTTTAAAGTTATTATAACTTTAGATGACGATAACGGTGTAGTTTTACAGGACTGTATTGATATCAGTCGCGCGATAGATGCGAGTTTAGATAGGGAAGAGCAAGATTATTCTTTAGAAGTAGCCTCAGCAGGGGTTTCTTTACCACTAAAGAAGATCAGACAATACAAGAAAAATATAGGTAGGACCTTGATTGTGAAAACTAATACAGAAAATATTGAGGCGGAATTAGTGGAAGCTAATGATGATTTCGTAATTTTGGCGTGGAAAGCAAGAGAGCCTAAGAAAATAGGTAAAGGTAAAGAGACAGTCGAAAAGACGCTAGAGATCCCTTACGGAGACATAAAAGAAGCAATTGTTACAGTAACATTTTAATTAAAGAATTCGCATGGAAAATTTAGCATTAATCGATTCATTCTCGGAGTTTAAAGATGATAAACTCATTGATCGTGTAACGCTTATGGCAATTTTGGAGGATGTATTTAGAAATGCATTGAAGAAAAAATACGGTTCAGACGATAATTTCGATATCATTATAAATCCTGATAAAGGAGATATGGAAATTTGGAGAAGAAGAGTTATTGTTGCGGACGAAGATTTAGATTTTGAAAATGAAGAAATAACCTTAACGGAGGCCAGAAAAATTGAACCTGATTTTGAAATCGGTGAAGATGTGTCTGAAGAGGTTAAACTTATAGATTTAGGGAGAAGAGCAATTTTGGCTTTGCGTCAGAATTTAATTTCTAAAATTCATGAACATGACAACACAAATCTATACAAGCAATTTAAAGATTTAATCGGTGAGATTTATACTGCCGAGGTACATCATGTCCGACCTAGAGTTGTTATTTTAGTCGATGACGAAGGAAACGAAATTGTTTTACCCAAGGAGAAACAAATACCTTCTGATTTTTTCCGTAAAGGAGATAATGTGCGTGGAATTATTGAAAGCGTGGAATTAAAAGGGAATAAGCCTCAAATTATCATGTCCAGAACTTCTGAGACGTTTTTAGAAAAATTATTTGAACAAGAAATTCCTGAAGTATTTGACGGATTAATAATGGTTAAAAACGTAGTAAGAATACCAGGTGAAAAAGCAAAAGTAGCTGTTGAGACTTACGATGATAGAATTGATCCTGTAGGTGCATGTGTGGGTATGAAAGGGTCACGTATTCATGGTATTGTTCGTGAATTAGGAAATGAAAATATAGATGTTATTAATTATACAAGTAACGTTCAATTATACATCACAAGAGCACTAAGTCCTGCAAAAGTATCTTCAATTAAGATTAATGAAGAGACCAAAAGGGCAGAGGTGTTTTTAAAATTAGAAGAGGTTTCGAAAGCAATAGGAAGAGGGGGGCACAACATTAAATTAGCGGGTTTATTAACAGGGTATGAGCTTGATGTTATTAGAGAAGGCGATGTTGCTACCGGTGAAGATGATGATGTCGAATTGACTGAATTTTCAGATGAAATCGAAAGCTGGGTTATTGAAGAATTTGCTAAAATTGGTTTGGATACTGCAAAAAGTATTTTAAAACAAGATGTAGAGGATTTGGTACGAAGAACTGACCTAGAAGAGGAAACGATTCTAGATGTAATGAGAATATTGAAAGAAGAATTTGATAGTTAATCTATGCTTCTAACAACACAACAAAAAAGGTAATAATAAAAAGGTTTTATGTCTGAAGAGAGAATTATTAGAATAAACAAAGTTTTAAGGGAATTGAATATTTCTTTGGAAAGAGCTGTGGATTATCTAAAAGATAAGGGGATTGCTATTGAAGCAAATCCAAACACAAAAATTTCTAATGATGTATACAATGTCTTGTGCGGTCAATTTGCAGGTGACAGAGGTAAAAAAGAGGCTTCAAAAGAAGTAGGAGAAGAGAAAAGGAAAGAGAAAGAGGCTTTACGTGTTGAGAGAGAGAAGGAAGTTGAAGAGAAACGTAAGCACGACGAAGAAGTCCTAAAACAGCAGCAAGAAGTTGTTAAGGCGAGAGCCGTTATAGCTGGACCTGTTCAAGTAGGTAAAATTGATCTTAACCCGAAGAAAGCTGCTGCTATTGTAGCGCCAGTAAAGTCAACTCCCGAGGTTTCGCCTATCGTTCCCGTAAAATCGGAAATACCAAAATCTCAAACTTCGACAGAAAAACCAATTGTAAAAGAAAAGGTTCAGGAAAAAGTTGTTGCTGACAAGAAAGAAGTGGTGGCTGTTGTCGAAACAAAGGAGCCGATTAAGGAGCTAGTGAAAGAGGAGAAAAAAGCAGTTGTTTCGGAAGAGAAAGTAGCGCCAAAAGCAGAGGAGACTCAGGCAGAGGAAGCTATTACTACTCAATATCAAAAGCTTTCTGGGACGAAATTAACAGGTCAGACTATTGATTTGTCTCAGTTTAATAAACCAAAAAAGAAAAAAGAAGAGCCTAAAATTACTCCTAACAAGCCTGGTACTGCCGGTGCTGCAGGAGCGGCTAATAAGAATAAGCGGAAAAGAATTGCTCCGAAACCTATTACACCGAGACCTCCAGGAGTTCCTGGTGCGCCTAATCCTAATAAGATTACGCCAAATGTAGGCGGTGGTGGTTTTAATGCTAATAGAAGCTCAAGACCAGGTTTCGTAAGAGGAAATAGACCTGCTATCGTAGCAAAAGTTGAGCCAACGGAAGAGGAAGTGAAAAACCAAATACGTGAAACTTTAGAGAAACTTCAAGGTAAAAAAGGAGGGAAATCGAAAGCGGCTAAATATAGAAGAGACAAGAGGGATACCCACCGTCAGAAATCTGATGATGAGCAAAGAGCTTTAGATGAAGGAAGTAAAACCATTAAAGTAACCGAGTTCGTAACTGTTGGTGAGATTGCTATTATGATGGATGTGCCAATTACTAAAGTTATAGGTACTTGTATGTCTCTTGGAATAATGGTTACCATGAATCAACGTCTTGATGCAGAAACGTTAACTATTGTTGCTGATGAATTTGGTTATGAAGTTGAGTTTATTACCGTTGATATTGAGGATTCTATAGCCGTTGTTGAGGACAGGGAAGAAGATTTAGTGTTCAGAGCTCCTATTGTTACTGTAATGGGTCACGTCGATCACGGTAAAACTTCGTTATTGGATTATGTCCGTAAGGAAAATGTTATCGCAGGTGAGTCAGGAGGTATTACACAACACATTGGTGCGTATGGAGTGACTTTAGATAATGGTCAAAAAATAGCTTTCTTAGATACACCAGGACACGAGGCGTTTACTGCTATGCGTGCACGTGGTGCTCAAGTGACCGATATTGCTATTATTGTCATTGCAGCTGATGATGATATCATGCCGCAGACGAAAGAAGCAATAAGCCATGCTCAAGCGGCAGGGGTACCGATTATATTTGCAATAAATAAGATTGACAAGCCGAATTCAAATCCTGAAAAAATTAAAGAGAAATTAGCTGGTATGAATTTACTAGTTGAAGATTGGGGTGGTAAATTCCAATCTCATGACATCTCTGCGAAAGTGGGTACAGGTGTTCAAGAGTTGTTGGAAAAGGTTTTATTAGAAGCGGAAGTTTTAGATTTAAAATCAAATCCTAATAAAGAGGCACAGGGAACTGTAGTTGAAGCCTTCTTAGATAAGGGTAAGGGGTATGTTTCAACAATATTAGTGCAACATGGTACGCTTAAGGTAGGAGATTATATGTTGGCCGGTAAGCATCATGGTAAAATTAAAGCCATGTATGATGAAAGAGGTAACATTGTTAATGTTGCAGGTCCTTCAACTCCAGTATCGGTTTTAGGTCTTGACGGTGCAGCAACTGCTGGAGATAAGTTCAACGTGTTTGAAGACGAAAAGGAAGCAAAACAAATAGCGTCTAAGCGTTCTCAGTTGATGCGTGAGCAATCTGTACGTACGCAGCGTCACATTACTTTAGATGAAATTGGTCGTAGAATTGCCTTAGGTCAGTTTAAAGAGTTGAACGTAATTCTTAAAGGAGATGTTGATGGTTCTGTTGAAGCACTATCTGATTCATTCTCTAAGCTGTCTACTGAGGAAATTCAAATCAATATTATACACAAAGGCGTTGGTGCAATTACCGAAACTGACGTTATGCTGGCTTCTGCCTCAGATGCGATCATTATCGGGTTTAACGTTCGTCCGGCAGGTAATGCCAGACAGCTCGCTGATAAAGAAGAAATTGATATTCGTTACTATTCCATCATATATGCAGCAATTGATGACTTGAAAGATGCAATGGAAGGAATGCTTGCTCCAGAGATGAAAGAAGAGGTTCTTGGTACTGCTGAAATTAGAGAGATATTTAAAATATCGAAAGTTGGATCTATTGCTGGTTGCATGGTTATGGATGGTAAAATAGCGAGAAATGCTAAGATCAGAATTATACGTGATGGTGTCGTGGTTCATGCAGGTGAGCTAAGTGCTTTGAAACGTTTCAAGGATGATGTAAAAGAAGTAGCAAAAGGTTATGATTGTGGTATTCAAATCAAAGGTTATAATGATATAGAAGAAAGAGATGTTATTGAAGCTTACCATGAAGTAGCAATTAAGAAAAAATTGAAATAGTAGTCAATTGATACATAAGTTTTAAAAATCCCGATTCGTCGGGATTTTTTT
>JBLIKD010000008.1:0-26430 GCA_047636275.1 Flavobacterium sp.
ACGGTAGCAAAAGTGATATTCAAAATGTATTGGAACAAGCCGATATATGTGTTTTAACTTCAAAATCTGAGGGTTTACCCCTTGCCTTGCTTGAATATGGAAAGGCTAAAAAACCGGTGCTAGTAACCGATGTTGGAGAAATACCTGCAGTAGTTCAAAATGGAAAAAACGGTTTGGTCGTCGCGCAAAAGGAAGAGTTGTTTTATGCAGCTCTTGTAAAGTTGATAGCAAACGAAAGTCTTCGCGGCGATTATGGCGAATCGATTTATGAAACAATTTTAAATAATTATTCTGAAGAAGAAATTATAAAGCAATATTTAAATTGGATACAAAGGAGTAGTACATGAAAAAAGAAGATTTAAGCTATCTGTATTTAATTTTATTCCACGTTGCGATTGGAATTGGGATTTATTTATTGCCTTTTACGGCTAAACTATATGGATATTCCATGTTTGTTATAGGAGTCTATTATGTAGTTAAAACCCAAAACAAAAATAATGAGGCTCTGATGGCGGCGGCTTACATAGCAGGAGCGGAAGTACTGCTGCGAATGACAGGCGGAAATATCAGCTATGAATTTTCTAAATATGGTGTGATGCTTTTCATTCTAATGGGAATATATTTTAGCGGGTTTTCTAAGGGAGCGGCTCCTTATTGGTTTTTTTTGCTGCTGTTGGTGCCAAGCGTTGTACTTTCTACCTTTGTATTGGATTTTGATACAAATATCAGAACTACGATAGCTTTTAATATATCAGGGCCTGTATGTCTGGCCGTAGCTTCTCTATATACTTATAGACGAAAAATAGCGTTGGAACAGATGAATTTGTTGTTATTATCTATTGGACTTCCTATTCTAAGCTGTGCAGTTTATTTGACCTTATATACCCCAAATATCCGGGATGTGATTACGGGAACAGCGTCTAATTTTGAAACGTCAGGTGGCTTTGGTCCCAATCAAGTGGCTACTTTTTTAGGATTAGGAATGTTCATTTTTTTTTCACGGATTATATTGGAATCGCGGTCTAAATTCATGCTGATACTCAATTTTATTATCGCCTTAAACATTAGTTATAGAGGGATAGTTACTTTTTCTAGAGGAGGGATGATTACCGGTTTTTTGATGATAGTTTTATTGCTATCGTTCTTATATTTAAAATCTAATTTTAAGGGCAGGGTAAAACTAAACTTTATCATTGTACTAATCGCTTTGGCGATGATGGTTACATGGAGTTACACTTCATTTCAGACTGGGGGATTAATCAATAATAGATATGCCAATCAGGATGCCCAAGGAAGAGAGAAAAAAAATCAGTTTACCGGAAGAGGTGATATAGCAGCAACCGAAATTAATATGTTTTTAGATAATCCTATTTTTGGTGTTGGAGTGGCCAAAGGGGCTGAAGTTCGTGAAGCGGAAACTGGGAGTTTTGCAGCGTCTCATGATGAAATTACAAGAATGCTGGCTGAGCATGGATCTTTTGGAATGGTTGGATTATTGATTTTATTTATTACACCACTCATATTGTTTCTGGAAAATAAGTTTAATTTGTACTTACTGTGTTTTGTAGCGTTCTGGTTTCTAACGATAAATCATGCCGCGATGCGAACGGCCATACCTGCTTTCGTCTATTCCTTGTGTTTGTTGAATGTACAATTAGTTGAAAAGAAAAAAATAGCATTGGAATAGAAAAAATAGGTCGCAATTTAGGTGGAAAAGTTGGCAAAAGTCATGTCAGGATCGTTGCAACGAAGTTTGCAATGCTTACATATTAAATACAGTCCTATAAAAATCGTACTGTTTTATATTATGCCAAAAAATCCGCAAAAGTTACTGACTAATGCTTACTAATTTTGAAGTAATTAATAATTACAAATAGCATTACATAAAATAAGGTGCAGTAATATAGAGATTTACAATCAGCTTATTTTAATTCATTGGACATAATTATCAAAAACGTTATTTCAGTTTATCCCGTCCCGAAGCTTTCGGGAGTAAACGCAATTGTTTTTTGTCTACTGTTTCTCGATACACCACGTTAAAAAGTACCATACTAACAATCAATTTTATGGCAAACCGCTTCTAATAATAACATCTTGTTATCGATACGATTCGGCGCTGCAAATCACTCTTACGGGCGATATTTTTCAATAAAAACTATTTGCGCACCACTAATTATTTTGTTAAAAAAATTAACATTTCTTAAATCTATATTTCTACAAAATTACTAAATTGCATAAAAAAGAAGAACACAATAATGCTAAAAAAGAAAATGCATTTTGAAATCTCAGAGCGCAAGATGATTCTTCGTGTGTTTGATGTTCTTTTTGTTTTACTCGTTCTCTATGCGATTGGACATTTTTTCGATTTAGATTATCTGGAAGCTGCGGTTACTAATCGGTATCGGGGGATTTTTTTTGTGATGTACCTTACCATTTTTGCAGCTATTTTTGAAATGTATAATTTGCAGGTGGCTAGTAATGAGTTTCAAGTCTTAAAAAGTACGGTGCTAACGGTATCTACGACAGTTTTAGTCTATTTGTTGACTCCTGTTGTTTCTCCACAACTTCCTTCTAACCGACTGCAGATTTTAGTCTTTTATGTTGTTATTTTCAGTACGCTAATCCTATGGAGGCTATTTTATGTACGCTTTTTGGCTAGCAACCGATTTTTTCAGAATGTAGTTTTGATTTGTGATCGAGAGCAAGTCGAGGAATTGATTTTAGGGCTAGAAAATATTGATCCACATTATAAAATTATCGGCTATGTGAGTACTGATAGCGCTACGGACATTGGCTTTAGGCACCATCATTATGTAGAGCCAATAGACAAAAATGATTTGGCTTCCTTTGTCAATAAAAAGGGTGTTTCTGAAATTGTAATTGCTTCTAAAGAGACCGCAGGGATCACCGCTGATTTATACCAGCAATTGATTAAGATGTTGGAATCTGGAAAGCTAATTCGGGAGTATACGCAGGTTTATGAAAGTAAAACCCATCGCATTCCGGTACAATATATTTCAAGAGATTTTTATCGTTTTTTTCCATTTAGCCGTAACAATAACAATAAGTTATATTTGTCAATCAGTAGGTTTTTCGAAATAGCTCTTTCAATATTTGGTTTGTGCTGCTGTTTGTTTCTTATACCTCTTATCTTATTTGGAAATGCTATCAATAATAAAGGGAAATTATTTTATACGCAAGAGCGCGTCGGTAAGGATGGGGTCGTATTCTCCATTTTTAAATTCAGGACTATGAAGCATGATTCCGAAAGTAATGGAACTTTTTTTTCCACAAATAGTGATAGTAGAGTAGCCACATTTGGGAAATTTATGCGTAAATCCCGCATCGACGAATTCCCTCAATTTCTTAATGTCCTGAGGGGCGATATGGCGGTCATCGGACCGCGTCCTGAACGTCCCTTTTTTGTAAAGGAAATTTCAGAAGTAATGCCGTTCTATGAGACTAGACATATAATAAAACCGGGGCTTACTGGCTGGGCGCAGGTGAATTATTCATATGGAGCATCAATTGATGATAGTCTAATTAAATTGCAATACGACTTGTATTACATCAAACACAGAAGCTTTTATCTCGATTTCAATATAACACTAAAAACCATTACAACCGTGTTGTTTTACAGGGGGCAGTAATAAGATAATGGCAAAGGGCAACAGCAATATACAATGGCTGTTTTTACAATTAATGATTTTCAAAGTAGCTAATTTAAGTCAAAAATAAGTCTTGATTTTTACTTACTAATTATTCGAGATATAATTGTAAAATAGTTGATAGTGCTGCTATAAAATCATTTAATTCTACTCACGGAATTTTTCGTGGCGACATGAACTAAACTAGCCTATTGCGGTTTCGATAAAAGTTCAATATAGATTTTTTGCAGTGCTGGAGAAAGTTTCTTCTATTCCTTTCAAGTTCTTCCCCACGAGTGCTATGTTTTTTAGGGTGGTGTATGGAGGTGCCCCTGCCAAGAAATCACTTGCAGTTAATCTTAAAAGCTTACGGGATTTGATAAGCTGAACTCATTTTTTTTAGTAGTATACTTAGGTTCTAGTAGGTTGTCATCTAAGCGTATATAAGTAAATAATAGACCAGTGATGACATTGACCTGAAGGGTGAAAATCGGTTTTCATTATAATTTTAAAAGAGCTAATCCAATTTTATAAATCTCTCCCCGATATAATTTCTGGATAAATTGAATTGAGGGATTTTTTTTAATCAATGCAAGAATCTCTAGGTATATTTTTAGATACTTTGCTGATATTTTATTTCCTGTCAAAACTAGAGTAGTCGCTTCGAGTGTTTGAAAATTTTTCTTTCGAAATGTATCGATAAGATTTAGCGTAGATGCTATTTTATAAAGTCTTTTTAGAATGATTGAAGTGGCATTTTAGAATTATTTCACTTAGATAATGATAGGTAGTTTTCTTCTGTTTTTAAGGGCTAATTTCACCAAGACTATACTACTAGTAATAATTAGAGGAGACACAATTAATAAATGGGCCTTGCTAATCATTATAATTAAGTACACCACCAACGAAAGTAGGTTGAATAAAGAGAGGTTATAAGCCCATTTCTTCTTGTTTGTTAACCAAAAATAAAGTAGCACTAATAGGGCAGGGTTAAATAATAAGATGTTGTAATTATATGCCAACTCGTGATGACTAGAGTAGAATCCAATGAACAAAAAGAATAATCCTAATATTCCCATTAACAAAAAGTAGATCTGCTGTATTATTTTGCGATTCATAAAGAGGATGAATCCAAGAAGAAGGGCATAGGTATAGAAGTTATTCCACCAAGAGCTTGGGGGGATCTCATTAAAGGCAAGAAGTGTTTTGTTTTCCTTGGCAAGCAGCTGGCTGTTAAATTGCACAGTCTTTAAGCTTTTGTTCAATTCTAAAGGCAAAAAGATTTGCGTACCTAATTGATCTACTTTTTTTCCAAAAATAATGCTAGTCCCCAGTTTTTCATAAAAGTGACCATCAAAATAAGGATACAATATGGTTCTGTAGGTGATGTCAGTATCGGTATTTTTTACGATGGCGTTAGTGTCTAATGTTTTATTGATAATATCCACAACCATGGAGGTACAGTTTTTATCTATAAATTTATAAGTATAATGACTATCTCCAGAGGCTAGAGAAGTATTTAGGTTGTCAAATAGTTTTTGTTTAAGACTGGCGGGAATATTTAGTTCCTGCTCATAAATGGTTCTTCGTTCGTAGGTATAGTCGTTTATAAAGTCAGTGTAAGGATGGGCAACAGCAAAATATTGGAGGTCCCCTTTTGTGAATTTGGCGACAAAGTTCGGCGTATTAAAGTCAAAAGCACCATAGTTATATACCAGATCTATAAACTGGCTAGGATCGGTAATCCGGATGGCTGTATGTCCAAAAAGAGAATAGGATTCATTTCCCGTTCCGCAAGTCAACACACTAACACGGGCCTTTGCAGATAATATAGGAGTTTGTCCAAAGCCAAAGTTTATTGTGGCAATTAGTAGTATCGAGAGAACTATTTTTTTTAATAATGAGGAATTCATTAGGTATACTATTATGATAAATGATTTGACTATTTGTTTAACTAAAATGATTTTGCAATGATACATCTTAAGAACGGTTCTCGATACATCACGCGCAACAATGTGGCATTCGAACAGCTATTTTTAACACTGTATTTTTGCTAATCTGTGGCATTCAAAATGAGTACTTCTTGGACCTCTTCGTTTATTTTGTTACTCCTTCTAAAAGCGGTTCTTGATGCATCACGCTAAAAATCGGGATACGGGAACAGACGTTTTTAATACTCTGTTTCCTCTAATCTACGGCTGTAATAAATAAAATACTTTGTTACTCTTTGCGTTATAGTTTTTAAAAAATCACTTAATTCCTAAAAAGTGATAGATCTACTTTTAACGAAAAGATATTTGAATATAAAGCGGCACTTTGATTCCCTAAATCTGTTAAGGCATAATCTATCTGGATGCCCTTATACTTAAAGCCCAATCCAATATTAGGTTGGAAGCCTACTTTTTCTGTGTTGTCCAGTTGTTCGATATTTTGGAAATTACCCACTCCCGCACGCACAAAAACAAGGTCAGTATATCCAAATTCAAACCCTAAAGCGGGGTCAGCGCTTACAAAATTAGAAGAAAGCAAATCGTTAGTTTTGGTAAAGCGCATATTGACATTGGCTGCAGCCATAATACTATAGTCATATCGTATAATGAACTTTTTAGAAAGTCCTAATTGCGCTTTTGGACTCGTGATTTCCGTACTTTCGGGAAGTTCTTGATTTTGTCCTGGTATGGCAGCTGCAATTTTTTGATATTCCTTTTCGTTTATGTTCCATACATTATAGGTGGTGGTGATGTCTCGGACCATTAATCCGAATTGCCAGTCATTCTTTTCAAACTGAAGTCCGACATCAAATCCAACCCCCCAAGAATCAGCAAATTGTCCAACAATCCTTCTTATTATTTTTGCATTGACTCCATATTGAAATCCGGGAACGGGTAATTTTCGAGCGTAAGAAAACGTAAAACCATAATCAGCTGTAGAAAAAAGACTGATGCGATTGTAATCAATGTTTCCTTGGTTGTCTATCAATTCAGTAGTGTTCAAAATATCATCTACTCCAAAACGGATTAGCGAAATACCCCAAGCACTGCGGTCGTCAATGGGACTTGCATAGCCAATGTAATCGTATTGGGCTATATTTGCAAAATAATTAGCGTGCATCAAAGACAATTGATGGTCTTCTAATTGGGTTAGCCCTGCAGGGTTCCAGTAACCCGAATTCACATCGGCGGTCGAAGCCGTAACTGCGTTTGCCATCCCTAAGGCTGCCGCATCAACACCTATATTCATAAATTCATTAGAATATTTTCTCACGGCCTGTCCGTAATTTACGGTGCAGACCAAAAGCAATAAAAAGAATCGATTTAGTTTCAATCGTATTGTTTTTTTACCAACCCAAGGCAGGAGTTAATTTTTATCAAAAATATAGTATTTTGTTGAGCTTAGTTGGTTGTTTCACTAAATAAATAGCACTTCGGATTGTACTGTTGATAATCTCCATAAAAAACGGGGGTTGCATTCAGTTATTATACTAAATTTGTCTAATAAGACTTTAAATTTTAATTTGCGATGAATATTAAGAAACACATTCCCAATTCAATAACATTACTTAATCTCCTTTGTGGCTGTATTGCGATGGTCTTTGTAACTACCTTAGATTTTGAAATGGCTTTTTATTTTGTGTGTTTGGGTATCTTTTTAGATTTTTTTGATGGTTTTTTTGCTCGATTATTGAAAGTTTCAGGTCCGCTGGGTTTAGAGCTGGATTCCTTAGCTGATATGGTCACCAGTGGAGTGGTACCTGGTTATGTAATGTTTTTTATGCTTTCAAATAGTCAGCATGAAATCTCAACGAACTTCATGCTGCCTTATCTTGGATTTATAATCACGATGGGTTCGTGTTACCGTTTGGCTGTATTCAACATCGATACGCGTCAGACGAATTCATTTATTGGTTTACCGACACCTGCCAATGCACTGTTTATATTAAGTTTACCCTTGGTATTAAAATATTCGGATTCTTTAATTGTTCTCGAGATCTTGACAAACCAATGGGTTTTGTTAATAATCACACTATTTAGTGCTTATATTTTGAATGCGGAGATCCCGCTATTTTCTTTGAAGATTAAAAAATTTAATTTTAAGGATAACGCACTACAAATTAGCTTTCTGCTATTTTCTTTTCTGTTGTTGTTTTTTTTCCAATATGCAGGAATTCCATTAGTTATAATTTGCTACGTCCTACTCTCAATTGTGAGCAATAAATTTTTATTGGATGAGAAGAAAAAGCGTTAAGAGAAAGCAGCCTGTAAGTCGTAGGTCTAAAAATACAACTCTTTTTTTTTCCGGGAAAGTGTTACGTTTTATGATACTTGCTTTTTCCGTAGTACTTACTTTTTGGATAGCCTATCATTATTCTAATGGTCTAGCTTATTATTTTAGTTTTAAATCAAATAAAGTTATACACCTGGAGGAAGACAAACGTATTTCAGATGTTAGAAATCATCATGTTTTAGACGTTCATGTAGGAAAAGCGATCGGATTAGACGTTTCTGAATACCAAGGAAAAATCAATTGGAGTGATGTGGATTCCTTGGAAAGTAAGTATCCCGTAAACTTTGTTTTTATTCGGGCCACTGTTGGGAATGACCGATTGGATAAACAATTTGATAAAAATTGGCGTGGCGCCAAAAGCAGCAATCTTATCCGGGGAGCTTATCACTATTACCGTCCTAATGAAAATTCCTTAGAGCAAGCAGCTCTCTTTATTAAGACAGTTTCTTTGAAAAAAGGGGATTTACCTCCGGTTTTAGATATTGAAAGGCTGCCTGAAAACCAGTCTGTGGAACGCTTGAAAATCGGACTAAAAAGATGGTTGATAGCTGTAGAGGCCCATTATAAGGTAAAGCCTATTATTTATACCGGTGAAAGGTATTATGATGATTTTTTAAAGGAGGAGTTCAGTGATTATCTTTTTTGGATTGCCAATTATAATTTTTATCGGGAAAATATGCAGGAAGAATGGTTATTTTGGCAATTCACAGAAAAAGCAAATGTCTCAGGAATAAAAGGCAATGTAGATGTGAATATCTACAATGGCGACCTACAGCAATTAAAATTTATCACCGTTGAATAATTTATCGTAGTAAAAGTTGGGGGTGATTATTTTTTTGGGGCGAAAAAACTAATCCCGATTATAATGATTAATACAATTGCTAATACGGCTACTGAAATAGGATTTGCGAAATTGACAGTCCATCCAGCCCAAGCCATTCTTTTGGGAGGGAATATTCGTTTGTCTTCTTTGTTATAATAAAACAGGCCTAATTTCCAATTATCAGGGTCTTTGTGCCATTTATCTAAAGTTTCTTTGCTTGGTTTTTCTTTTTGGTTCATGAAGTAGACTAGTTTAGTTCTGGATTTGATATCCTTCCATTTTGGATTAAAATAAGGCTCGTTTTTTAAACCGATTACTGAATACTGCTCACTACAAACTGCCCACTCTTTTAAATCTGCCCGCTTTTTTAACTGATCACTATGTACTGATTACTGGCCACTAATCGCTCCTTTAAAACTGTATCTTCTTTTTTCTTAATTCAAAGTTCTGTCCTAAATATACGCGACGTACCATTTCATCTTCCACTAATTCTTCAGGTACTCCTGCTTTTAAGATCCCTCCTTCAAACATAAGATAGGTTTTATCTGTAATCGCTAAGGTTTCTTGCACGTTATGATCCGTTATGAGAATACCAATGTTTTTATCTTTTAATTGGGCTACAATTCTCTGGATGTCTTCTACGGCTACGGGATCGACACCAGCAAAAGGCTCGTCAAGTAAAATAAATTTAGGGTCGGTAGCCAAGCATCGTGCAATTTCAGTACGACGGCGTTCTCCTCCGGATAGTAAATCACCGCGATTTGTACGAATGTGCTCTAAGCTAAATTCGGCAATCAAACTTTCCATTTTAGCGACTTGCTCTTCTTTAGAAAGATTGGTTAATTGTAGAACACTCAAGATATTGTCTTCGATACTTAGTTTTCTAAAAACAGAAGCTTCTTGTGCCAAATATCCGATTCCCTGCTGGGCCCTTTTATACATTGGGTAATCGGTAATATTCAAATCATCAAGGTAAATATTACCAGAATTTGGTTGAACTAGCCCTACAATCATATAAAAAGAAGTTGTTTTTCCAGCACCATTAGGTCCAAGAAGACCAACGATTTCACCTTGATTTACTTCGACCGAGATGCCTTTTACGACACTTCTTCCTTTGTATGTTTTTACTAAATTCTCAGCTCTTAATATCATATGCTTTGGTTTAATCGTTATTCGTTTAATTGTTAAAGCGTATCAAATAAACGAATAAGTAAATGAACAAGTAACTATCTTAATAATTATTTCGTCTCTTCTTGAGTATAGTTTTTTACAAGTCCAAAGGTATTCAGTACAATTTAGAGACAATATGAAAATAGCCCTATTTTTATTGGCCTATAGTAAATCCATAATCTGTATCATTTATCTTTGAAGGTCAGAAACCACTTTTTGAATCAAAGAGGACTACTATTTTGTGGTGGTTTCATCCAGTGCTTCCCAGAATTCATAAGCTCGACGTAAGTGAGGCACTACGATGGTTCCACCCACTAATGTTGCAATTCCCATTGCTTCCATCATTTCTTCTTTAGTTACCCCAATTTTGTGGCTGGTTTCCAAATGGTATTTTACACAATCGTCACAACGCAAAACGGCAGAAGCTACCAAACCCAATAGTTCTTTTGTTTTTACATCAAGCGCACCTGCAGCGTACGCATTAGTGTCAAGATTGAAAATTCGTTTTACTATTTTGTTGTTGTCAGCCAGTAATTTTTCGTTCATTTTAGAACGGTAGTCATTAAATTCTTCAATAATTGCACTCATAATTATTCTTTTTTATTTTTAGTTACAAGTACTGAAATAAAGATACTTGCTTCATAGATTAATAACATCGGTATTGCAACAATAGTTTGACTCACAACATCTGGTGGCGTTACGATGGCAGCCACAACTAACACAAGGACAATAGCGTATTTGCGATAGGTTCTCAAAAATGTAGGAGTCACTAATCCTAATTTTGTCAAGAAATAGATAATAATTGGTAATTCAAAAAACAATCCACTTGCCAGAACGGACGTTTTTACCAACCCAATATAGGAGTCTAATGTAAACTGATTAAGTACTAAGTCACTGACTTTAAAGGTAGCCACAAAGTTAACTGACATGGGAATTACGATATAATAGCCAAACAGCACTCCAATAAAAAAGAGTAGCGAAGAAAAAAAGATGAATGCCTTGGCATTTTTCTTTTCATTTTTATAAAGTGCAGGACTTATAAATTTCCATATTTCCCATAAAATATAAGGAAAACTTAAAATAAATCCGGCAAGAAGGCATACCCAAATGAATACATTTACCTGCCCCTCCATGGAGGTGTTCTGGATGATAAAGGGAAATTCAGTAATACAGAAACTATCCGTTAATCCCAAGGATTGAGATAGTTCACAAAAAAATTGATAGGTAGTAAATGATGGCCGAACTGGACCAAAGATTATAGTGTCAAACAAGTAATCGCTAAAAAAGTATGTGGCAAAAGCCATAATAACTATTGCTAGTGTGCTGCGGACCAATAACCATCTCAAATCTTCAAGGTGATCTAAAAACGACATTTCGTTTTGATTTTTCTTTGCCATTATGTTATTCCTTCTTTTAAAATGTCATGTAAATGTAAAACGCCTTTATACTCGTCATGGTCCACCACAACTAATTGTGTTATGGAGAAATCTTCGAGAATATTCAATGCGTCAACTACCATGTCGTGTGATTGAATTAATTTTGGATTTTTTGTCATGATGTCTTTCGCGGTTAATTCTGCAAAAGAATCTCTTTCGTTTAACATTCTTCGAATGTCACCGTCTGTTATAATTCCAATCACTTTACCGTGTTCTATGACTGCTGTAACACCGAGACGTTTCTCAGAGATTTCAAAAATCACTTTTTTTATTGGCGTATCAGGAAAAACCGTGGGTTTCAAAGCGTGTTCCAACATGTCCTTAACTCGGAGCAATAATTTTTTACCTAAAGCGCCTCCTGGATGGTATTTTGCGAAATCTTCTGCTTTGAAATTATTGAGTTCCATCAAGCATACAGCTAATGCGTCGCCCATCACTAATTGCGCAGTCGTGCTATTAGTAGGGGCCAGATTATTAGGACAAGCTTCAGCGTCCACAGTGGTGTTTAAAATATAATTAGATTCTTTTGCAAGAAATGAAGTCATATTTCCGGTTATAGCGATTAGCGTATTGCCAAAACGCTTTAAAAAGGGGACAACAGCTTTTATTTCAGGACTGTTTCCGCTTTTTGAAATGCAGATGATAACATCGTTCTCTTGCAACATGCCTAAGTCCCCATGAATAGCTTCAGATGCGTGAAGAAACAGCGAGGGTGTTCCGGTAGAGTTAAATGTGGCCACCATTTTTTGCGCAATGATTGCGCTTTTTCCGATGCCGGTCACTACTAATCTGCCGTTCGAATTAAAGATTGCCTGCGTTGCATCTGCAAAGTTTTCGTCTAGTAAATTAGTCAGTTTTGTAATCGATGCGCTCTCAGATAAAATAGTTTTTTTGGCTATTGCCAATATGTTTTCTCTAGATATCAAAACAGAATATTTAAAATTTGTGAGTGTGAAAGAATTTAGTACCTTTATGTGCTGCAAATTTATACAAAATACCACATAATAAAGAATGAATTCAAACGAAATTGATATCTATAAAGAATTAAAGAAATATTTTGGCTTCAGTCAATTTAAGGGGCTGCAAGAACAGGTTATTCAAAGTTTGCTAAACAAACACAATACATTTGTAATTATGCCCACAGGCGGTGGTAAATCGCTCTGTTATCAACTCCCAGCTTTGATTCAAGATGGAACAGCAATTGTTGTTTCGCCATTGATTGCCTTGATGAAAAACCAAGTGGATGCCATCAGGAGTTTATCTTCAGAAAGGGGTATTGCTCATGTTTTAAATTCATCACTCACAAAAACAGAGATTGCTCAAGTTAAAAAAGATATTTCTTCCGGACTTACTAAGCTATTGTACGTTGCTCCTGAGTCGTTAACAAAAGAGGAAAATATCAATTTCCTTAAAAGCGTTACTATTTCTTTTGTAGCCATAGATGAGGCACATTGTATCTCAGAATGGGGACATGATTTCAGGCCGGAATATAGAAACCTTAAAAATATAATTAAACAATTGGGTGAAGTTCCTGTAATAGGTCTTACCGCTACTGCGACTCCAAAAGTTCAGGAAGACATTTTAAAAAATTTAGACATGTCTGATGCTACTACCTTCAAAGCATCATTCAACAGACCTAATCTCTATTATGAGGTACGTACAAAAACAAAAAATGTAGAATCAGATATCATTCGTTTTATAAAGCAGCACCAAGGGAAATCCGGAATCATTTATTGCCTCAGTCGTAAAAAAGTGGAGGCAATTGCCCAAGTTTTGCAAGTTAATGGGATAAGTGCGGTACCGTATCATGCAGGATTGGACGCAAAAACTCGAGCAAGACATCAGGACATGTTTCTTATGGAAGATGTAGATGTAGTTGTAGCTACAATCGCTTTTGGGATGGGAATTGATAAACCAGATGTTCGTTTTGTGATTCATCATGACATTCCAAAATCGTTAGAAAGCTATTACCAAGAAACGGGTCGTGCCGGCAGGGACGGAGGAGAGGGACATTGTCTTGCTTATTATTCTTATAAAGATGTAGAAAAACTAGAAAAATTCATGTCTGGTAAACCTGTTGCTGAACAGGAAATCGGGTTTGCTTTATTGCAGGAAGTGGTGGCCTATGCCGAAACTTCAATGTCAAGAAGAAAATTTTTACTCCATTATTTTGGTGAGGAATTTGACAGCGAAACAGGTGAAGGTACTGATATGGACGATAACGTAAGAAATCCAAAAATAAAAGTAGAAGCCAAAAATCAGGTAGTTAAGCTACTGGAAGTGGTAAGAGATACTAGACATTTATACAAATCTAAAGAAATTGTTTTTACATTAATAGGAAGAGTTAATGCAGTAATTAAAGCACATAGAACTGATTCTCAATCTTTTTTCGGATGTGGTGTTGCTTTTGATGAAAAATATTGGATGGCATTATTAAGGCAAGTTCTCGTTGGTGGGTACTTGTACAAAGATATCGAAACTTATGGTATCGTAAAAATTACTGATAAAGGCTTGAGTTTTATTAATAAACCAAGTTCTTTTATGATGTCTGAAGATCATCAATACAATGAGGCAGGAGATCATGCAATAGTAAGTGCGTCTAAGTCTTTGGGAGCAATAGATGAGGTGCTGATGGGTATGTTACGTGATTTACGTAAAAGAGTATCTAAAAAATTAGGTCTACCGCCATTTGTTGTTTTTCAAGATCCTTCATTAGAAGACATGGCTTTGAAATATCCTATTTCCTTGCATGAATTGATTCATATTCATGGGGTTGGAGAAGGAAAATCCAAAAAATATGGTGCTGATTTTGTTGAATTAATAAATCAGTATGTCATCGATAATGAAATTTTGCGACCTGACGATATGGTTGTTAAATCGACGGGAACTAAGTCAGCGATTAAATTATACATTATCCAAAATGTAGACAGAAAATTGTCTTTAGATGATATTGCTAAAGCCAAAGGTCTGACTATGGAGGCCTTACTTAAGGAAATGGAACAAATTGTGTATTCAGGAACCAAATTGAATATTAAATATTGGATCGATGAAATGCTTGATGACGAGCAACAAGAAGAGATTCATGATTACTTCATGGAATCAGAGTCCGATAAGATAGAAGGCGCTTTAAAAGAATTTGAAGGTGAGTACGATATTGATGAACTGCGATTGATGCGTATTAAATTTATAAGCGAAGTAGCGAATTAGGAAAAAAATTCTAGTAAAAAAAAATTCTAAATCCTATCTTGTAATATCATTGGAATTTAGAATTTAGAATTTTTTATTTAGGATTTATTCTGAATAAACTTCTCCCCGATGCGGTTTAAGGGCGTCACGTACCTGAATCATGTTTTCATCAGTAACCACCATAAATGCAATAGCTTGCATTTCACCTTGGATTTCAAAGCCAGTAATATTTAAAGGCAACTTTTCCATCACGATGTATTCTTTTAAATGAATTTCGTGATGTTCAGCCGTTTTTGCGGAAGCGGGGCCACGGAAATCCCATATTAGTTTTATTTGTCTGGACATGGTACGATAGTGTAAGGTTTAAAGGTGTAAAGTTACAAAGTTTCGAAGACGAAAAACAAAAACTACCAAAACAATCAATCAATTCCATTTCAAAATACTATTTTTGTACTTTGTTTTTCATTAAAATTAAAGTAGAAATAACCGAATTTTCACTAAAGAAATGCCTCAAGAACACCTATTACAAGTATCTCCAGAAATTGCTGCAAACGAAACATTACTAAAAGAGTACCTTGGCAAACTACTAAAGATTGCTCCAAAAGAAATTCAGCATGTTTCTATTTTAAAACGCTCTATTGATGCACGTCAAAAGGCGATTAAAATTAATTTAAAAGTGGCGGTCTATTTGAAAGGAGAACCTTTTAAAGAAAATACCGTACGACTACCCGAATATGGAAATGTTGCAATGGCGCAAGAAGTCATTGTCGTTGGAGCAGGACCCGCGGGACTATTTGCTGCCTTGCGATTAATTGAATTGGGCTTAAAGCCAATAGTGGTAGAAAGGGGCAAAGACATACGTGGCCGTCGTCGTGACTTGAAGGCAATCAATGTAGATCATGTTGTAAATGAAGATTCTAATTATTGTTTTGGTGAAGGCGGAGCAGGAACTTATTCTGACGGGAAATTATATACGCGATCTAAAAAAAGAGGTGAGGTAACTAGGATTCTGGAATTGTTAGTAGCTTATGGAGCTACTCCGGATATTTTAGTTGAAGCACATCCTCACATTGGAACCAATAAGTTACCCCAAATTATTCAAGATATTCGGGAGAAAATTATTGAATGTGGAGGGCAGGTACTGTTCGAAACTCGAGTAATGGACATTGTGGTGAAAAACAATGAAGTTCAGGGAATCGTCACCCAAAAGGGAGATACGATTTTAGCTAATAAAATGATTTTAGCTACTGGGCATTCTGCGCGAGATATTTTTGAATTATTAGATAGAAAAAAAATATTTATAGAAGCAAAAGCTTTTGCTTTAGGGGTACGAGCGGAACATCCGCAATCCTTAATTGACAGTATTCAGTACAGTTGTGATTATCGGGGAGAACTATTGCCTCCAGCGCCTTATAGTATCGTAAAGCAAGTAGGTGGAAGAGGAATGTATTCCTTTTGTATGTGTCCCGGAGGAGTAATCGCGCCATGTGCAACTAGCCCTGGCGAAGTAGTGACAAATGGTTGGTCTCCGTCTAAACGAGATCAGTCAACCGCTAATTCGGGTATTGTAGTCGAGTTGAAAGTAGAAGATTTTAAAGCGTATGCTAAGTACGGTGCCTTGGCCGGAATGGAATTTCAAAAGAGTATCGAGCAAAAAGCTTGGCATTTAGCTGGTGAAACTCAAAAGGCTCCAGCACAACGAATGATTGATTTTACGAAAAGCGTAGTATCGTCAGAGATTCCTAAGACTTCTTACGTTCCAGGTACCACTTCAGTAGAAATGGGGCAGGTTTTTCCTGGGTTTCTAACCCAGATATTAAGGGAAGGTTTTACTGAGTTTGGGAAGTCTATGCGTGGGTATTTAACTAATGAGGCGATATTGCATGCGCCAGAATCAAGGACGTCTTCGCCTGTACGAATTCCAAGGAATCCAATTACCTATGAACACCTCCAAATAAAGGGTCTCTATCCTTGCGGGGAAGGAGCAGGTTATGCGGGTGGAATTATCTCAGCTGCCATTGATGGAGAGAAATGTGCCGTGATGATTGGCGAAAGTCTAAATAAGAAGATCGCAACTAGGTCTTAATTCGAATCCACGTTTGAATTTTAAATAATTATACATCAAGCAACAAGGACGATTTTCGGATACTCTTGTTATTTTCGGCAATTAGATGCTTTGTTTCCTTCAGCAAATTTAAAAGCAGTAGTCGCTAAAATGGCAATTACAGTACTAAAAGTCTAGTAAAACAATTGATGAGTACCTCTAACAGGTCACTTTTTGCATGTCAAATGGTTGCACAAGCTATGATCGGTCAACATTTTTGAAGTATCTATTGACATTTCTGAGGTAATAAATTTAGTGTCGCAGTCTGCCATCCCAAGAAAACAGCTACCTCTCTGCGGCTTTTAGTTATTGCGAAACTATCGTTTAAGGTGCCTCTTACCTTGTCGTAAACGACATTTACTTCATGAGAGCAGTAGTTTAGTGCGCGAGATTTCCAGTATGTAGGGTATAACAACATTTTGTAGGCTCTATTTTTAAAGCGAATTCTACTTTTGATTCTGATGAGGTTAGACCAATAGCTGCATTGGTTATCAAAATTTAATAGCTGAATAATGGTCGTCTTCATTCACCGAACCTATAATTATACTAATTTGACCTTTTGTAATAAAGTATTTGGCATTACTCATTAAGTTTTATGTAATCTGGCGTAGACGCACTGAATCTTCAAATAAAATTTATGCTGTACACGTCTAGTAATAAAACGATTGTGCTATTTTTTTGCCATATCTTTTATTCGAAAATAAGAAGTGGTGTAGTAGTTGTGATTGATAAGTTGAAAGCGATATTCTCAAAAGCCATTTTATACGCGTCTGCTTTTGTGATGTCTACTATTTTATTTAGTAAAGCATTTCTTGATTCTTTTATGGTCCGTCCGGATAGATGCTGTTTGCTCTTGATGCAACGTCGTTTGTAATAAAACGTTTGTAACTCTAATAATTGTATTCATTGGAGTTTTAATCTCGGGTCTCATATTTGATGAAAATTACTGTTTTAATCTTAGGGCCTCATCTGTAATTCGTACTTTTTCTTCTGAATGATTTTTTCGAGAATGCTACTGGGAGCTGAAAAGTCAGGTAGAGAGGGCTTTCTGCATGAGTTCGTTGTTTCCAGTTATGGCTGTGTTTTAAAGTTTAATGAAGTGCAGTAAGAGGTTAATAATATTTTTTGAGGTAGTTATTTGGTCTAAAGTCTTTTTAAAAAAGCCATAAAGAATATTGCGCTGCAATAGCGGTCAATTGTGTAAACATAATGGAATAAAAAAACCGAAAATCACTTTTCGGTTGTCTTTAACTACTTATGTTTTTGGTACTGGGGGAGGACCATCGGGTAACATGGCCTTCCAAACTTCTTTTCCTTTTCTTTCTAAAAATTCTTCTTTTATGTCTTTTCGTAATTGTTCTTTTTCAAATAGATCCACCATGGTTGTCCCTAGTGATTTAGAGGCAAATAGCATGCCTTTGTGTCCAATGCTCATCCCGCCGCTAGCGACAACAACCCAGGAGTGCCAAGGAGATTCATAAGGAGCTGTAGTGGCCATCAAAGTGATTTCTGGAACAATATAACTAACATCTCCTACATCAGTTGATCCGCCTGAAGGATCTTGTCTTTTTACTTCCAATGGTTTTATAGCTCCATTTATGCCTTTTGCTTCCATACCATTTTCTTTCATAATTTTGTCAGCAAAGGCTAATTCTTCAGGAGTATATGTAATTGGTCCAACAATATTCATGTTGTTCTGTAATGTTTTGGCTCCAGTTTCATTGGTCAATAATTCGTATAAGCCATTGTTCAATTTTATCTCATACGTTACACCGGCCATTAATGCTGCGCCCTTGGCAACATTAATCATTCTTTCTGTTGCTTCTGTCACACCACTTCTTTTAGAATCACGTATCCATAACCAGACGCTAGCTTCTTCTGGAATTACATTAGGAACTTGGCCACCATTTTTATAAACATAATGCATGCGAACACTTGGTTTAACATGTTCTCTCATGAAATTAATGCCAGTAGTAAATAACTCTGCTGCATCTAATGCGCTCCGACCGTTCCAAGGATCTGCTGCTGCATGAGCACTTTTTCCTTTGAAGGTAATCGTATAATCGGCTATCGCTTGTGAACTTTGCATGTTCGCCTTATTTTCATAATCTGGATGCCAATCCAGACATACATCTAAGTCATTAAATAAACCTGCTCTTGCCATATATACTTTTCCTGCTAGGTCTTCTTCAGCCGGAGTTCCATAAAACCGGACAGTTCCTTTGAGTTTTCCAGCTGCTATTAATTCTTTAATGGCGAGTGCCGCACCTAAGCTTCCCGCACCAAACATATTGTGTCCACAGCCATGACCGGCTGCACCGTTATTTAATACCTCTTTTGTAGGTTGTGCTTTTTGAGAAAGTCCAGGTAACGCATCAAATTCACCTAAAACTCCTATGATGGGTACCCCGCTTCCATATTCGGCAATAAAAGCGGTAGGTATTTCGGCCACACCTCTAGTTACTTTGAATCCTTGTTCTTGGGCATAATCGGCAAGTACTTTTGAGGATTTAGTTTCTTTCATCGCAGTTTCAGCGAATCCCCATATTTGATTGCTGAGCCTGATTAGCTCCTGTTGGTGTTTTTCAACGGAAGCTAATACTGCTTTTTTATTAGGAGAAAGATTCGTTTGTTGTGCAATCGATAGGTACGACAAAAACAAGAAGGGTAATAGTAAAAATTTTGCATTCATGTATGGGTGTTTTTGATTGTCGTTCTTTTTGATATCGGATTTTCAGTGAAAGTAAATTAAAGCTTCTATACTATTTTTTGTGTATATTATTTTTTTGACTGCATTTCCATGTAATCTACCGTAAGGTTTGACATGGTTTTCATTCCTAAAACAAAACCACTTTCATCAATATAAAAATCTGGAGTATGGTGCGGAGCGGTTTCAGATATTGGCTTGCCTTTTGGAGCACCTCCCAAAAAGAAGTACATTCCTGGAATTTTTTCTTGATAAAATGAAAAGTCCTCAGCGCCCGTTGTGGCAGGTGTAATAGAGACGTTATCTTTACCAGCACTCGCTTCTAATGTTGGGAGCATTTTTTCAGTCAGAATTGGGTCGTTGTAGGTGATAAGAGTTTGTTTAGTTATATCAATATCTGCACTGGCTCCCCCACTTTCAGCTATTGAAGTAACAACTTGTTTTATTCTGGTATGTAACATTTCTTGTACCTTACCGTCTAAAGACCGAATGGTTCCGGTCATCGTAAGTTCCTCTGGGATAACGTTACTTCTTACTCCAGCGTTTATTTGTCCCACACTAATAACAGCGGCGGATTCTGAGAGGTCTACATTTCGACTTACAATTGTTTGAAGTCCAAGGACTATTTGTGACGCAGTAACAATAGGGTCAATTCCAAGCCATGGATAAGCACCATGAGTTTGTTTTCCCTTTATTTTTATTGTGAACCAGTCTGAAGCTGCCATAGTTCCTTTTGGTCGATATTTTATCTGACCAACTTCAGTTTGGGCATTAATATGTAGTCCGAAAATAACGTCTACCTGTGGATTTTGAAGAACGCCTTCCTTAACCATCAATTTGGCACCACCCTCTTCGCCTGTCGGAGCTCCTTCTTCTGCTGGTTGAAAAATAAACTTTACCGTTCCTTTTAACTCGTTTTTAATGGAAGCTAGAATTTCTGCAGTTCCCATCAGCATTGCAATATGAGTATCATGTCCGCATGCATGCATAACGGATACTTCTCGGCCATTGTACTCACCCTCTGCCTTTGAAGCGAAAGGAATAGCTACTCGTTCTTTAATAGGTAAAGCATCGATGTCTGCTCTCAGAGCAACGACCGGTCCGGGTTTCCCTCCTCTCAAAATACCCACTACTCCTGTTTTAGCGATTCCCGTTTGTACCTCAATCCCGAGAGAACGGAGATGTCTTGCAATTTTTTCGGCAGTTTTGAATTCTCTATTTCCTAATTCAGGATTTTGATGAAAATCTCTCCGCCATGTGATCACTTTTGATTCTAAGGCTTCAGCCTTCCTGTCAATCTTGATTTTTAAGTCAGTATTTTGAGCATGGGCAAAGCTGACTAATAAAAATAGCGCTGCAGAAAAGATTGTTTTTTTCATAGTTATTTGGGAGGTAAGGTTAGTTAATTATTAGTGTCCTAAAAACACTACATTACCAACAAATATATCAAAAATTAAATTATACTGTGCTATGCCAAAAAGAAAAAGTATTTTGGTTCAAAAGTAAATTAAACCAATAAAACCGAAAATCACTTTTCGGTTTTACTAATTTATCTATGCTGTTTAAAGCTGTCATGGAAGCCATTAAAATTATAGTATTCTCGTTATATTCTGTCAGGCATAAAATCTAGAGCTATAGAATTCATACAGTATCTTTTTCCGGTAGGAGCGGGTCCATCATCAAATAAATGACCTAAATGGCTACTACATCTACCACAAAGAGCCTCAATTCTTGCCATGCCCAACGAATTATCTTTTTTATAAATGACACTATCTTTGTTGTCTTGTTCGAAAAAGCTTGGCCAACCGCAGCTGCTGGAAAATTTCGCTCCAGAACGAAATAATTGATTGCCGCAAGCAGCGCAATAATAAGTTCCTTTTTCATCCGTATTCCAGTATTTACCTGTAAAGGGTCTTTCAGTATCAGCATTGCGGGTTACCTCGTACACGTCTTTCGGTAACACTTTTTTCCATTCAGCGTTCGTTAGGTGCAGTTCTGTTGTATCTGTGTTAGAATAATATGGGTTTTCTGGTTTATTGATTTTATTTGTCATAATTACTATTTTTTTTAGTTTTTGTCCACAAGCTTTTTACGAAAAATAAAGAGCGTCTAACTAAAAAGTAGCTTGATACTATTAGCTTATGGAACGCATTTTTCTTATTTTACTCTATATCTTATTAATGGCCACGACCTTCTGCGACAGCTATAGCAAATATACTAGCTATTAGGCCCCTTAATTTATTTTAAGTCACATATTAGTGGCTATTTATGCAAGTTTTAACTATTGATATTTAGATCGAAAGGATACTTTTGGTTTTTCAGCAGATTAGTTGTTACAATCCAACTCTCATATTTATCAAGTGTTTTTTAAAGCCCGCCTTTTCATAGGCTCTAATAGCGGAGGGATTGTTATGATACACATCTAAACGAAGTTCTGTTATGTTTTGAGAACGACACCATTCTTTTAATGCTTCAATAATGATAGCATTAACGCCCTTTCCTCTGTATCTAGGATCTGTATACATAAATCCCAGATAGGCATAGTTTTCATGATTCAAATGGGGTTTTGCGGTTTCTATTCGAGCATAGCCAGAACCTACAATTTCAGAACCGATTGTAGCAACCAAAACGGTAATGTGCTCTGCGATAATCATTTTGCTTATGTCGTAATAATTGATTTTCCCTTCTTTTAATGTAGGGTCATAAGGACGCTCTGCAGTAATTATACCTTGCTCGAATTCGAGGAGTATATTCAAATCTTCTAGTTTGGCTTTACGGATATTTATTGTACTCATAATTCTATGTGTTTTAGGATATCAAAAGTATGAAAGAATCAACTAATGATTTTTATAGATTATTAGTGTAAAATCAATGTATTGTTTTAACTTCAACAATTCGAAACAGAAAGTTAAAGGACCCGCTATTCTTTAAGTTTTTTGTATTTTTGCAATGCTAAAATTAATTATGATAGAAGAAAATGTAATATTAGTTGATAAGAACGATCAGCAAATTGGATTGATGCCAAAGTTAGAGGCACATGAAAAGGCGCTTTTGCATCGTGCCTTTTCCGTTTTTGTTTTGAACAACAAAAATGAAATCATGCTCCAGCAACGTGCTCATCAGAAATACCATTCTCCGCTTCTTTGGACTAATACCTGTTGCAGCCATCAAAGAGAAGGGGAGAGTAACACGGGTGCTGGTAGTAGAAGATTGTCTGAAGAAATGGGGTTCAAAACAGAGCTTAAAGAGCTTTTTCATTTTATTTACAAAGCCCCGTTTGACAATGGTTTGACAGAGCATGAGCTAGATCATGTAATGATTGGTTATTATGATGAAAGTCCGGTTATCAATCCAGAAGAAGTCGAAGCTTGGAAATGGATGGCCATTGATGACGTAAAAGATGACATGCAGGCGCATCCGGATATTTATACTGTATGGTTCAAAATAATTTTCGATGAATTCTATCATTTTTTAGAAGATCACAAAATTTAATAGTATCCTAAACCTTAATTTTTTATCCAAAATCCATTAGTGACTTTGAACGGAAGCAATGGTTAAAATTATAAACAATATGAAAGTAACAATAAGCAGAAAGGCACATTTTAACTCAGCTCATCGATTGTATCGCAAGGACTGGACATTCGAGAAAAATGATGCTGTTTTTGGAAAGTGCAATAACCCGAATTATCACGGTCATAATTATGAATTGATCGTAGGGGTTACTGGTCACATCGATCCAGAGACAGGCTATGTAATGGATGTAAAGATTTTGTCCGATCTTATCAAAGAAGAAGTAGAAAATCGCTTTGATCATAAAAATCTAAATCTAGATGTTCCTGATTTTAAAGACCTTAATCCTACAGCCGAAAATATAGTAGTGGTGATTTGGAATAAGTTGCGAAAAAAGATTCAAGCAGACTTTGATATAGAAGTTATTCTTTATGAGACTCCGCGTAATTTCGTAACGTACAGAGGAGAGTAATGGAATTAAAAAAAGGGGACAGTATTCCTAATTTTAAAGCGAAAGATACTAATGGAAATGACTTTGACAGTCAAAAGCTGATAGGTCAGAAGCCATTGGTTATTTATTTTTACCCCAAGGACAATACGCCGGGATGTACTGCGCAAGCGTGTAGTTTTCGAGATCAATACGAAGATTTCAAAGACTTGGGTGCGGAAGTTATCGGAATCAGTAGTGATACGGTAGAGTCTCATCAGAAATTTATGAAACAATATAAATTACCTTTTATTTTATTATCGGATCATGATAAGAAAATAAGGAGGCTTTTTGGTGTTCCATCAGGAATGTTCGGGATGCTTCCAGGTCGGGTTACCTATGTGGTAGATAAAGAGGGGAAAATAATAATGGTTTTTGATAGTATGTTGGCTACTAAGCATATTCCAAAAGCGCTGGAAGCGGTAAAAAAATTGACTTCTTCGCAAAGCAGATAACGGTAGGCATACATCACAGAACGCGGAAAGCTGTTTCTTAAAAATAAATAAAAATGAGCAAAAAAGTATATCCATTACAGTTTGAACCTATAGTTAAGGAACGCATCTGGGGTGGAGAAAAATTAAAAAGTGTCCTTAATAAACCGATTACATCAAAATTAACAGGAGAGAGTTGGGAGTTATCGACTGTTGACGGTGATGTTAGTATAATTGCCAATGGACAAGAAAAAGGGAAGTCATTAACAGAGCTCATCAATGAAGTACCAAACGAAATATTAGGAACAGAAGTTTACAAGCGTTTTGGAAAGCAGTTTCCATTACTTTTTAAATATTTAGATGCTCGAGAAGACTTGTCGATTCAAGTACATCCTAACGATGCTTTGGCAAAGGAAAGACACAATTCTTTTGGGAAAACAGAAATGTGGTATATCATGCAGGCTGATCCGGATGCTAGAATAATTGTTGGATTTAAAGAAGATTCAAATGCAGATGAATATGTAGAAAACTTGCAAGGCAAAACTTTACTTTCTATTTTGGACAGCGTAAATGTAAAAGAAGGAGATGTGTTTTTTCTAGAAACAGGGACGGTACACGCTATAGGAGCGGGTTTATTGGTTGCCGAAATTCAGCAAACTTCTGACATTACATATCGTCTCTATGATTTTGATAGAGTCGATACGCAAGGGAATACAAGAGAACTTCATGTAGATTTAGCTTTAGAAGCCATAAATTATAATAAGGTAGATACTCGAATAGAATATTCGAAAGAGGAGAATGAGTCAAATACAATTGTAAACTGCCCTTATTTCACCACTAATTTTATTCCGTTAATAGATTCGGCAACCATTTCAAAGACAGGAGACAGTTTTACGGTATATATGTGTATTGATGGAGCGTTTGAAATCGAGTACAATAAGGATTTGTATCAGTATAAAAAAGGAGATACGGTTCTAGTTCCAGCAGCAATGGATTATTACGTAATTAACGGAAAAGCTTCTATTTTAGAAATTTATATTTCATAGTCGGTAATAGAAAGATTATATGTACTTTTGCACACGCAAATTAAAATTAAAAAAAATGGCAAACATTAAGAATTTAAAAAAAGACATCAACTACGTTTTAGGAGATATTATTGAAGCAGTTTACTTGTTTGAAATTTCAACTACAGGAAAACCAACGACAGAAACTAATGATTTAATTGATGAAGCAATCGCTGCCTTTGACACATTGATCACAAAAGTGAATGCGAAGAAGGTAGAAAACAAAAAAGCACACTTCAAACAAATCAATGTTGAATTGGAACAAACTGCAAATCAATTGATTGCTAAGATCAATGAATTGTAGTCAAAAAAAACGATAAAAAAGTATAGATTTATTTTGGAAAACACGAATTCATTTCTATATTTGCAGTCGTAATGAGATGCCAGCGTAGCTCAGTTGGCTAGAGCAGCTGATTTGTAATCAGCAGGTCGTGGGTTCGAGTCCCTCCGCCGGCTCACTATAAAACCATCTAACTAATGTTAGATGGTTTTTTTTATAAAGGAGTAGCAAGTGTTAAGCAGTTGCAGTGGATTAAATAACATCCACTAGGGACTAGGTAATTTTTATAGAGTAGAAATTTAAAAATTATATTTATATCCATAATAATGCCAGCGTAGCTCAGTTGGCTAGAGCAGCTGATTTGTAATCAGCAGGTCGTGGGTTCGAGTCCCTCCGCCGGCTCATTGTAAAAAACCATCTAACTAGTGTTAGGTGGTTTTTTTGTTTGAAGATAAGAGACTTTTTTTAAATAGTAATTAAAAACGGATTATGAGCGAAACTTGAGGTAGGTAAGCAAATCTGGTTAGTAGAATAACTTTACTCTCTGACTCCTCTGAAATGATTGCTGAATGCTTTTATTTTAGCATTGAAAGATTCGGCAGCTGCTTTGGTATTTCTGTTATCAAAATTGCTAAGAAAGAATCATGATCAGTGTTCATAGTTTTTATAATGACATTAAAACTTTAGATACTTAGATGTACTGTATTGTTATATCAGTAGTCAGTTTTTTTAATAGCAATTACTTTAATTGTATTATGTTTATGTCCATTTCGTAATTTTTGAATAAATTCAAATAATAGGAAGACTCTATCTTTTCTGTTGTCATTCGATTAGTTTTTTTTATAATTAGGACCTTCTTGGGAAGTAATTATTGATTTAAGTGATTGTTAGTTATTTTTTTGGGATAAATGGAGTTTTAGTCAAGAAGAGTCGGTCTTGATAAGTATTTTTGTAGTGAAAAGTTTCTTGTTGTTTTGATTTCGTATTTACATCGCGATCTATTAAACGCTTCCTATTCACAGATTTTAACTTTTTTTTGGCGCTAAGGTCAACTTTTGAGTTTGGCCAGACTCCAAAGAGCATTGCTCTTTCATGTTATAAGTGTCTATTAGGCAAGCTCGGTATAGACGTGCTCTAAAGCAGAGTTTGAAAAATGAAATCTCGTTTAAATCTGTCTTTTTTTTTAATGTATAAAAGTACTATTGTATTCATGTTGGCAGCAGTGTTGATTATCTGAAGATGAATACTGAGGTTTGTTATTAATCTGCAAAAAATTAGAATGTTGCTTTTGTAAAGTCTAG